>WJJO01000310.1 GCA_014729665.1 Caldifarciminota bacterium | reverse complement strand
TTGTTTATCCAGCGAAGAGCCCACCTACTTCTTCCTGGAAGAACGTTTGGGTTTTATCTCACCTGTCTGCTTCTGCATCCAGGCCTTAAGGAGATCAATAGGTACGGGGAATACAATGGTCGAGTTTTTCTCCGCGGCTATCTCGGTAAGGGTTCCGAGGAAACGAAGCTGGATTGCCGAAGGGGTCCTGTCGAGTATCGTAGCGGCCTGACTGAGCTTTTCAGAAGCCTGGAACTCGCCGTCCGCGTGAATCACCTTTGCGCGGCGTTCACGCTCGGCCTCTGCCTGTCTTGCAATAGCCCGACGCATCTCTTCGGGTAGATTTACGTCCTTGATTTCGACCATGGAAATCTTGATACCCCATGGATCGGTTTGTTTATCTATGATCTTTTGCAGTCTTTCGTTTATCACCTCACGGTCGGTAAGGAGATCATCAAGTTCGTACTCGCCGAGTACGGAACGCAGTGTGGTCTGTGAAATCTGAGAGGTTGCGAACATGTAATCCTGAACCTCGACCACAGCCTTGGATGCATCCATTACCCTGAAGTAGGCAACGGCGTTAACCTCCACCGTAACGTTATCCTTGGTTATTATATCCTGTGGAGGGATGTCCATCGTTATAACCCTCAGGCTTACGCGAACCATCTTGTCTATACCTAATGGAATGAGCAAGATGATACCCGGGCCTTTCATACCTACCAGTCGACCGAACCTGAAGATCACTCCCCGTTCATATTCCTTGAGGATCCTGATTGCAGAGATTATTATTATTAGAAGTAAAACTGCCAAACCTATGATTAGCCATAACTGCATATAGCCTCCTTTGATTTAATTGATTATAGCGGCCACTACCGATATGTCAAATGAATAAGCGGCATATTCCTTGACTGGATATTAATTGACTCTATAATCCGAATGGATATGATTAATATATCGTATCCAGCAGAAACCAAAGAGATTCAAATGGAATATACTTTAGTGCGACTGTAAAGTATTCCTAAGAATCAGTCAATTTTGGAACAAAATAAACAAGGAGAATCAATGACTAAAAGCCTTGAAAGAATAGAAGGAATCGGCAAGAAATACGCCGTGAAACTAAAGAATGCGGGTATTAGAGGACCTAGGATGCTTCTTAGTAAAGGATTATCTTCACAAGGCCGTAAAGAAATTGCAAAAAAAGCCGGAGTCAGTGATAAATTAGTGCTCGAATGGGTTAACCACTGCGACCTGTTTCGTGTAAAAGGCGTAGGGTCTGAATATGCAGACCTCCTGGAAGCAGCAGGTGTCGATACCGTGCCTGAACTCGGTAAACGTAATCCCGAAAACCTGCATTCGTCAATAATAGAAGCCAACAATAAAAAGAAACTAGTTCGAAAGATACCGACAAACAAGCAGGTTAAGGACTGGGTTTCTCAGGCCAAGAGGTTGCCCAGGAAAATCGAGTATTAGACTGCTTTCCTTGCTTTCCTGCGCTGAAGAAAGCTGTCGGGAACTGCAGGCTAAAATCCAGAATCTAATAACTTGTGTTTACGGTAATCCAGGGGCACGTTACAGCGTGCCCCCTTTTTTATCTGGTTTTCATATTGATTAACCAGAAGAAAGGAAGGTTATGAGAAGAATCATTATTGCAGTACTTGTACTCGCTGCAACAACATTTGCGCTCGACCCCTGGGAAGCATCGGTTGATGCAAACCTGACACTTACTCAGAATGCATACAGTGATAACTGGGCAGGCGAGGAGACAGGTGCCCTTTCCTGGACGTTAGCATTCAACTCCATTGTCCAGAAACAACTCGTTGACTGGCTTCATAACCGCAACACTGGAAATCTCGCCTTCGGTCAAATCTACAGCCAGGACAAGGAAACCAAGGTCTGGTCTGATCCTGCAAAGTCTTCTGACCTTATCGATCTTGAGTCGGTTTTCCGTTTCACATTGCAGGGATTCGTCGATCCATTTGCCGGTGCCAGGATTGAAAGCCAGTTTGTTGACGCCAATGACAGCCTTAACGTAAGATACATTAATCCGGCAACGTTTACCTAAAGCTTCGGAATCGCACGGGTACTTGTTAAAAAAGACAAAACCGAGTGGAGTGTTCGGTTTGGTCCAGGCTTCAGGCAGTATCTGGACAGAAACGTACGGGACACCCTGGGTAACTTTCGTACTGATTTTGCAAACGACGGCGGGATAATCCTTGCAAGCGAATTCTTTACACCGCTTGCAAAACAACGTATCACGTTAACCAGTAATCTGAGCCTGTTCCAGGCCCTGTTCTATTCCGAAGCTGACACACTCGAAGGCCTGCCCGAGGAGGCCTACTGGAAATCACCCGATGTCAACTGGGAAAACGTTTTTACCGCAGGGATAACCGATCTGCTGATGGTTAACCTTACCGTCCAGTTTCTTTACGACAGGCAGGTCGATTTCGGTCTGCGTTTGAAGGAAGTTCTGGCTCTTGGATTAACCTACAAGTTTTTATAACGATGAGCGATATTCACCAGTTCAGGGATTGATTCTTAACGGTTGATTTTCAGCAGTTCTAGTTCAGGAGCACCTTTTCGGACCCGAACCCGCGCGCGGCAAAACGCATGGCAAGCATAAGGAAAACGAACATCGATGCCAGTGTAAAGATGATCGCGGTTGGAGGCAGGGTGTTCATGAGCATTCCCCTGAGCACGAGCATAACGTTCAGGAAGGGAACTGCAAACATCCAAGTAGGCGGTACCGCAGGGATTATCTGCATGAACATGATGGGAATCACCATAATAATATTCAAGGGCGCCATGTATGCTCCTGCCTGTTTTGTCGAACGTGTTCTGACCGCAATTGCCATCAGAAGCGCTACTATGAACGCCGCCAGTAGAAGTATGATGAGAAGTATTGCGCCGATCTTCCCGGCTGACAGCATCCCTGTAAGGTTAAGCCCGCTTCCCGCCGATGATATCAACGGGACAACGAAAGCCGCCGCAAGAGACATACCGAGTGCGGTCAATATTGGCGAGATGAATGCGAACGTAAGCCCTGCCAGGTACTTGCCGAACATTATCGCCGATCGTGGTATCGGCGCGGTCAAGAGCAGTTCAAGGGTTTTTCGTTCCTTCTCCCCTGCGGTGGAATCTATCACTATCGAAGAGGCGCCCATCAGCGACCCCATAACGATGAACATCCCGATAATGAATCCAGTGTAAAAGCCGAACATCTGCTGGGGATTGACAGCATTCTCGCGGATCACGGAAACCGCATTTAGCAGTCGTTCGTCTATTCCCTGGTCAGACAGACGCTCTTTCACAACCTTCTGTCCGTAAGTCGATAAGATGAGTTCAACCTTGTCCGCGGCAACCTTGGATTCGGTCTTGGTCGCATCAAAGAATATCCGCGTGTAAAGGATCATCGAATCAGCAGAAACACTGTCTGCATAGACAACGCAGGAAGCTTCATCGTCTGAGATGGCGGAAGTAGGATCATCGACTTCAACAAGCTCTATCTTTTCTGAGGATGCAAAACTCTCCCGGAGTTCGGGCATCTCATATGGTGTAATAAGAACCACGGGTGAGGGTTTTTCCTGAGCCTTTTTTTCCCGCCCTCCTACGAATAGCATGGGCAGTACGGTAAACAGCGGCCATACGAGCAGAGGAAAGAGAATCAGGAAGAAGAACGTACGCTTCTCGCGGAACGCTGTCCACATCTCCTTGCGGTATATGAGTCCTGCACCTCTAAACATTTCTGCCTACCAGTTTCAGGAACGCTCGTTCAAGATCGGCTGCACCAGCTTTCTTGCATACCTGGCTGACCGTACCGGATGCGATTATCTGTCCGTGATCTATTATTGCCAGACGGTCACATAGTTCTTCTGCGTATGCCATGATGTGAGTGGAGTAGAGGATTGTCCTGTCGCGTTTAATCTTCTTTAGAAGGTCCCGAATGACCTTCTGAGCGGGAACATCCAACCCGGCTGTCGGTTCATCCAGAATGAGCAGCTGGGGGTCAATGACAAGTGCCTGACCTATAAGAACCTTTTGCTTGTTTCCCTTGGACAGGTCCTTGAACTTGCGCTTGCGGTACTCGTCGAACTCGAGCACCTTGCATACCTCGTCAATTCGTTTTTTCAGGTTATCAACACCGTGAAGCTGTGCAAAGAGTTTGATGTTTTCTTCACCCGTAAGTCTGTCGTATAATTTTCCGTCCTCCAGAACAACACCTATACGCTTGAGTGTTTCCAGTGGTTTTTTTGCTACATCGATACCCTCTACCTCGACTCTTCCTGAATCAGGCTTGATTATCGAACAGATGCAGCGTACGGTTGTCGTTTTACCTGCACCGTTCGGACCAAGAAGTCCGAACAGTTCGCCTCTTCTTGCTTCAAAGCTTATTCCGGCAAGGGCCTGGACTTTGCCGAAGCTTTTCTTAACTTCCTCGACCTTCAGTACGGCTTTTTGATTCATGCATTCCCTTTCTCAGTTTTGCGGCTTCCTTATCTATCATCTTTTCCCTGAGTTTACCGAAGACAAATACGGATAAGAAATGAGCCAGCAAACCAACTCCCCAGCCGCCTGCAAGAATCAAGAACCATGGGAATCCTTTACCCTTGTTGGTTACGAAAAACCAGACAAAAAAAGCACCAATATTGATAACAAGATAGATAACCAGATGGGCAAAGAAGGTGAACCGTCTTTCTACCCTTTCCTCTGCCCTGCGGCGTATGTGCTGTTCCATCTATTCTCCTTAGAGGTTGTCCTTTCCGGTTGGCTGAAGATACTCATTCCAGTATATTTGTCAACCCGGCCGTTACACAAATAACACCGCATCCCTTCATCCCCTATACTCTTATTATTCCTGTTTTATTCAATGATAATCAATGAATTCTGATATCCTACCTCACAAGAACTACCTTGGATATATTAGAAAGACCCGGAGCCTGAAAGTGAACGAAGTACAGGCCGGCGGGAAGAGGATCCCCGCAGTAATCCTGTCCGTTCCAGGTTAAGGTATGAAATCCTGTATCTTGAAATCCTTTATGAAGAGTATTTACCTTTCGCCCAAGGTTATCGAAGACCGAGAACTTAACGTTTAAGTTACAAGGAAGATTGTATGTAATTAAGGTTTTTACCGAAAAGGGGTTTGGATATGACTTAATCGTAATACCTCGTCTCTCATCTTCCTCGGTTATCGCTGGATTACCATCCTTATCCGTCTTGACTATAAAAAAATCGCAACGTACAGACCCCCAGGAGCGCGTTCTGCCTGCAAAAACGTAGCTTCCATCTTCGGTTTCGTATATTTCATAGGCTTCGTCGAGTTCAACGTCACCGTAAGTTCTTGCCCATAAAGAATCCCCGTTTGCGTCTGTTTTCACGAGGTAGATATCGGCGTTCCCTTTGCCGTAAGATAGGGTATATCCTGTGATGACGTATCCTGCTTCAGTTGTCTCTGCAACAGAAAACCCCCTGTCTTTGCTGATACCTCCATAAGTGTTTGACCATATTAAGTTCCCTGATTGTGTAATCTTGGCAAGGTATACGTCTCCCCATATATCATGCGAGTAGGAGTAACCTGTAACAATGTAGTTACCGTCAGAGGTTGGAATTATGCTATTAGCCTTACCTCCGAGTAATACCTCGTAGGCCTTCTCCCAAATAGTTTGACCGGTTCCATCGATTTTTACGAGGTACAGGTTTGAATTATTCGTTTGGGGATCCCCCTTTGATCCTGCAACGATAAAACCGTTATCCTGTGTTTCTGTTATCCAGCAACCCTCGTCGTCGAGAGAGTCGCCGATAGTTTTAGTCCATATCGTGTCACCCGATGCATCGAGCCTTAATATCCAGATATCGCCTTTTCCTGCGCCGAACGATCTTGTAGAGCCGGAAACGATGTAGCCGCCGCTTGAAACCTCGTAGATGCAGGTTGCCGAGTCCCGGTCTATTCCGCCGTAAGATCGCGTCCATAAGGTATCCCCATTACCGTCGGTCTTTAATATATATACGTTGCAGCCGTCGGAGGGCGTAAATGAATATGTGAAACCAGCCATAATAAATCCGGTATCCGAGGTCTCTCTTACCGAGTAGATTCGTTCTTCGTAGGGTCCGCCGAACGTCCGGGTCCACAAGGTATCACCCTCATCGTTGCACTTCATTATATAGGCAATTCCGTAGTCGTCGTTGTTCGTTGTTCTTCCTGCAGTAATAAAACCCCCTTCACCAATCAAATCCATTGCATAAAGCCTGTTGCTTCCTTCATCTCCGTATCTGTTAATCCAGGAAAAGGCAACAAGGGGAATCACAATCCCCACGCAGAATCCGACTTTTATTCTTTTCATAACTCCTCTATTTAACTTTGATAACGACAGGTTATCTCACAGATATTATCCTACGTCTCAACCATCAAGAAATCATTACAGATATTCAACCGGTAGTTTGTTACTCCCTGACAACCTTGAATTCAACCCTTCTGTTTTGAGCACGTCCTTCCTCGGTTTCATTAGTATCTACAGGTTTACTTTCTCCATATCCCTCGGGATCCAGGTTATCAATCTTGCATCCATGCTGAATAAGATAGGTTACAACCGATATAGCCCTGTTTTTTGAAAGTTTCATGTTATAGTATTCATCGCCTACGTTATCGGTATGTCCTGCAATTGCAACCTTCATATCGGGATTTTCTTTCAGTATCTCAGCCAGGCGGTCAAGTTCAGGATACGATTCGGGCTTAAGCCTGTAGGCGTCGAAATCGAAAAAGATGTTATTAATCCTAACCGGTTTTCCGGTTTTTTTAAGCTCCTGAATCGCAACGAGAACTATATCCTCGGTGATTTCAACAGCCTGTGTATCGGTGCTCAAATCCAGATTCTCCGAAACAGGATAATATCCTTGCTTTTCGGCGTAATAGCCGTAGTTTTTCCCCAGCGGTAAGGCAATAAAGTATGAACCGTCCTGTGGATTTACACCCGATTCCCCTATATTTCTACCGGTAGACAAATCTTCCCAGTAAATTGTGGCCGCAAGGGGATTCCCGTCCTGATCGGTAACCATACCCTTGACAGTAGCCACAACCTCAGGCCTTGCAGTACTCGGCAGGGTAACGCGATAGATGTCGAATGCACCGTAACTTCCTTCCAGTGTATCGGTTGAAAAGGCTGAAAAGTATGCCTCCTCACCTGTAGTCGTAATCTTGTAACCCATATCGTCCCTGGATGTATTAATCTCCTTGCCCAGGTTTACAGGTTCACTCCATTTTGTCCACGAATCCTCGCTTAAACGTATCGATTTGAATACATCAAGCCTGCCTATGCCGTAATGACCGTCAGAGCTGAAGTAAAGGGTTTTACCGTCAGGATGAAGAAAGGGTGTACGTTCTGCATACGGGGTGTTTATCATCGATCCAAGGTTGATTGCAGGCCCCCACCCGGTATCCAGTTTTTCACATACAAATATATCGGTATTCCCCCAGAAGTTGCCGTGAAATGCAGCGCCCTTCTGGTGATAATTGCCTGTAACACCCCTGCGATCGGAGGTAAACAGGATAGCCATTCCGTCGCTTGTAATAAAGGCATCGGAATCGAATCCTGTGCTGTTTATCGGCCACGGAAGGTGTTCCACATCACTCCAGCCGTCTTCCGTCCTTTCGACGTAGAAGATATCTGCCCTTCCCCTTCCCTCCTCATACCCACCCAGGATCAGAAGCTTGTTACCGTCAAAGGAGATTGATGTTAAAGATTCGTTGCCTTCAACAGTGTTAATATCCCCTTCAATCGGTCGAACCTCATGCCAGGAACTTTGTGAGGCTTCGGAGACAAAGACATCCTCTCCACCCAGGCATCCTTCCCTGTCTTTTCCTGTAAAGAAAAGATATCTACCGTCTGCCGAGGGAACGGGGAAACCCTCGTTGCCCTTTGAATTAATTGTCTTACCGAGATTAGTAATCTCCAAACCCTCCTCTTCCGCTTCAAGGATATTAATTATTCTATCGAAACGTTTATTCAAACCGGGGAATAACCTTTGATATTTTTGAAAAACATTGACCGCCTTCTCCCATTCATCGGTGACGATATATGGTTCTGCCAGGGATTGAACGGCCACAAAAGCCTCTTCTGAAGGGGCATTGGTTCTGATAAAGACCTTGTAGTCCCTTGCCCTTATCTTATCGGTATCAGCATAAAGACAACAGGCAAACAAGAGAAATACCGGCAGGATACGTTGACACTTCATCAAACCTCCTTGTACTAAGACTATCCTTAATCGGGAAAGGATACATCTTATTTCTATAAAAGTCAAGGTGTTGACATTTTACTAACATAAAGTAAGGTTGCCTGATGATCTTCGGAATAGGCATCGATATCATAGAGGTTGCAAGGATTCGAAAAGCGTATACTAAACTGGGTAAGAGGTTCCTTTCCGGCGTTTTTACCGAAGCCGAACAGAAATTCTCTCTCAAGCACAGGGACCCGGCGGAACGCCTGGCGGCGCGCTGGGCCGCCAAAGAGGCGGTAGCCAAGGCGCTTGGCACAGGTTTTGCCCGCGGGGTAAAGCCCCTTGATTTCGAGATAATCGACAACGAGCGCTCCAGACCGACGGTAAATATAAAAGGGAAGGCATCGAATTATCTCGGTCAGATGAAGGTACATCTATCGATTTCACACATAAAAGATTATGCCACAGCAGTAGCGGTTATCGAGAAGGAATAATACCTAAACCGCTGAAGGGTTAATGACGATTATATATTTCGTTACGAAGTTACTTACCCATTATAGATCCGGTTAAGTCTCAGGAGAAGAACTCCTTCACCTTATCTATTACATATGCGCGTTGTTCGGTGGTTAATTCGGGGAAAACCGGTAGAGACATAACCTCATTTGCCGCCTTCTCCGCTTCAGGAAAAGAGCCTTTCTCCAGTTCCAAATCCTTGAATACCGGCTGAAGATGTAATGGGTAAGGATAGTGTATACCTATACCTATCGCGTTTTGGTTGAGGAATTGCTTTAATTCGTCTCTCTTGTTGGTTCTAATAGTGTACTGATGGAATATGTGATTACAGTCCGAATGGGTCACAGGAACCCCTACGAAGTCCTTCAAGACTCCGGAGTAGGCTTGCGCATTATCCGTTCTTTTTTGATTGTATTCGTCGATACGATTTAGTTTGATACGCAAAAATGCCGCCTGTAGGGTATCAAGCCTGGAGTTCTGACCCACAAGGGTATGATAGTATTTCTTAGGAGCACCGTGAACACGAATCAACCGACATTTCTCGTATAAATCATCGTCATTAGTAGTAATCAGTCCGCCGTCGCCTAGCGCACCGAGGTTCTTTGTAGGGAAGAAACTGAATATAGTTACATCTCCCAAACCGCCAACTTTTCTGCTCTTATAGGTTGAACCGAATGCCTGTGCTGCATCCTCAAGGGTTTTAAGACCATGTTTGCGCGCAATCTCCAGAATAGGATCCATCTCCGCTGCCTGCCCATAGAGATGAACTGGAAGAATCACCTTAGTCTTTGCAGTTATAGCCGGTTCTATCTTCGCTGAATCCATGTTACACGTATCGGGTTTGATATCTACGAAAACCGGTTTCGCCCCCAGGGCGACGATTACCTCGCAGGTCGCTATGAAGGTAAACGGCGTAGTAATTACTTCATCTCCAGGCCCTATCCCTAAAGCCCTCAAAGAGATAGCGAGTGCATCGGTACCGTTGCCGACACCTATCGCGTGCTTGACTTCGAGATATTCGGCACAAGCCTTTTCAAAGTCCTTCTCCTCCTGACCCAGGATAAATTGGTTGGAACGGACAACCCGATCCATGGCTTGCCTGAACTCTTCCATCAATGGCTCGTGATGAGCCCAAAGGTCTATCTGCGGAACCTTCAACTAATCCTCCTGACCTCGTCGTTTTCAAGTTTATACGTACCTTTGCACCGTGTATTACACGTTGCCTTTCCTTCCTGATCGAATTTCAATCTTTCTCCACACTCACACATCCACCCAATCTGACGGGCCGGTACCCCGACCATCAACGCATAGTCCGTGACATCCTTATGAATGAGGGCACCTGCACCGATAAAACAATGCCTGCCAAGGGTTATACCGCAGACTATGGTGGCGTTCGCCCCTATCGATGAACCTTCCTTGACAAGTGTCGGTATCCATACGCCGCCCTTGGGAAATGCCGCACGGGGATTCATATCGTTGGTAAAAACCATCGAAGGACCGCAGAATACGTTATCTTCGAGCGTTACCAAATCGTATACACTTACGTTATTCTGTATCTTGCAGTTATTCCC
>WJJO01000309.1 GCA_014729665.1 Caldifarciminota bacterium | reverse complement strand
TCCATAAGCTGCATATAGTCTACTATAATCATTCCAACCTCGCCTTCGGCGTATAATCTGCGGGCCTTGGCCTTGAGTTCCAGGATGGAAAGGGATGCTGTGTCGTCGATGTATATTTGGAGTTCGTTGAGAACCCCCATCACGTTTGAAAGGCGTGCATAGTCCTCCATGCTGAAGCGTCCGGATCGGAGCTTTGAAAGGCTGACCCCGGCTTCGGAACAGATGATGCGTTCTACAACCATCTCCGTGGTCATCTCCAGGCTGAATACACCGACACGTACACCGGAGCGTTTGGCAGCCTCTACTGCGATGTTTAAGGCAAGGGAAGATTTCCCCATGGAAGGCCTCCCTGCAACGATGACGAGTTCGCCACGCTGGAATCCGGAGGTCATGCGATCCATGTCATCGAGGCCGGTGGAGACCCCTGTGATGTGCCGCCCCTCCTGCTTGGCCCTGTCAATCGTCCGCATCGCAGGGATAAGAAGGTCCTTTAAGGCCACGAATCCGCTTCGCATCTTCGATTCCTTGATCTCGAAGATCTGGTGCTCGGCCCAGTCCAGCATATCGTCGACTTTTTCCCCGGATTCATAGGCCTTCTGGGCGATATCGCTTACAACCATAATCAATTTCCTCTGGACCCACTTCTCGTAAACAATTCTTGCATGATACTCGATATGGGCAGGGGCAACAACGTTTTCTGCAAGCGAGGAAAGGTAGTCGAGTCCGGAAGCCTCGGCCAGTTTCTTGTTTTTCTTAAGCTCTTCGGAGACGGTAACCAGATCGACCGTTTCATTACGGGTGAAGATGGTCTGGATGGCTTCGGCTATCAGCAGGTTTTTCTTAAGGTAGAAACACTCCGGTTTTAATATCTCGAAACCCTTGAATACAGCCTCTTCGGAGACCAGCATAGCGGCAAGAACCGATGCCTCGGCTTCCACAGAGTGCGGAGGAACCCTTATGGATCGATCTTCAGCCATTTCGTTCCTGTATAAGGTTTCGAGTGATTTCGACCAGTTTACGTGAGAGCATATCCTTAGTCATGGCCCGGCTTATGATTCTGCGACCTGAAGCAAAAATGATAGCCGCCTGGGTCTCCTCCGCCGCAATCACCCTTGCAGGATTGGCAACTATGACGTCAAGGCTTTTATCTGCAAGCTTCCTCTCTGCGGTCCGTGTCCAGTCTTCTCCGGCCTCGACGCTGAACCCGATGCGAACCGGCCGTCGTGAGTTCAGGGAAGTCAGGATATCTGGGGTTTTTTTGAGCTTCAGGGTCAGTTCGTCTTCTTTAATCTTTTCTTCGGAGTAATCGAGTGGGGAATAATCGGCAATCGCCGCGGCCATTATTAGCGCATCGGCTTCCGGCATCTGTTTTCCCAGTTCATCAAGCATTGCCGATGCAGAAAAGGCACTCTGCACCTTCACTCCCGAGGGGAGGGTAACGTTTACCCTTCCGGCAATAAGCCTTACGTCCGCCCCCAGCCTTGAAAAAGCCCTTGCCAGACTGATGCCCATCAGGCCCGAGGAACGGTTGGTTATTACCCTTACAGGATCAATTTCTTCCTCTGTTCTGCCGCATGTTATTACTATTTTCTTATCCGCAAGAATCCTATCCATCCTGACCGCTCTTTCGGCGGCAAGCGCTATTTCGTCAATTTCGGCAAGCCTGCCTTTTCCGATAGCTCCGCTAGCCAGTTCTCCCGATGCCGGCTCAACGAATCCGGAACCGCGCTTGCGCAGTTTTCCAACGTTGCCCCGGGTGGCAGGATTGTTCCACATGCCCTTATTCATCGCCGGGGCGTAGATGATGCTTCCTGGGTCTGCGGCCAAAAGCAGGCTGGAAAGCAAATCATCCGCTATGCCTGCCGCCGCCTTCGCAATGATGTTGGCGGTCGCCGGGGCAACCAGGATCGCAGACGTTCCATCGAGCAATGCGACGTGCGACAGGGTCTCTCTTCGTGACCACAAGCTATCGTAAACACCTTCATCGGTAAGTGCATCGAAGGTTACGCGTCCTACGAATCTTGTGGCCGACCGGGTCATGACCACAGGGACGCGAAACCCCCGTCTGACGAGTTCCCTTAACACAAACGGGGCCTTGTAGCAGGCTATCGAACCTGTGACCCCCAGGATTATCTTTTCGTTCATTCCCCGCCGGATTCGGTTTCCCCGCGGAGGGCCTTTAAGAGACCGAGGCGGTATGGGTTTTCTACTACGTCTATCTTGCCTTCGGCAATAGATTCAATCAAATCCCGCGATTCCATCGAGGCTAAAATCAGGAATCGATACTTGTTGCCGTACTTATCCCATATCTTTTCTAAAGAGGTTTCTATCACCTTTACTCCTTGAATTTTGTAATTTCAAGTCGGTTGCTGCGTGCCCTTTCGGCATGGAGTATTTCTTTCAACTGACGCAGGCTTTCAGTAAGCTCCTCGTTGACTACTATGTAGTCGAACCTCGAGGCTGAATTTATCTCTGATATGGCCGCAGCCAACCTGGCCTCTATCGTTTCTTCATCGTCCCTTTTTCTCGAAAAAAGCCTGCGCCGTAGTTCTTTTATGGATGGAGGAAGCAGGAATACGGTGACGCTGTCTGTATAAATCCTCATCAGATTCAGCGCACCCTTTACGTCTAGATCGAAAAGAACGTCAAACCCTTGCTTTAGCAATTCTTCCACCCTGTCTTTAGGGGTGCCGTAGCTGTAACCGTAAACCTTTTCGTGTTCTAGCAATTCTTCTGCGGCCACCATCTTAGTAAATTCAGCTTCTGTTAGGAAGAAATAATCCTTTCCGTTTTCTTCTTTATCCTTCCGTGGACGGGTGGTAACGGATACAGAGTACCTCAAGCCCGAATCCTGTGATATCAGATTCCGGCAAAGTGTTGTTTTTCCGGTTCCGGAAGGCGCCGAGACTATGTATAAGAAAGGCCTCCTACTCAACATTCTGAACCTGCTCCCTCATCTTCTCAATCTCTTCCTTGATTGATATTACCGCGTGTGTTATTGCGGTATCGTTCGCCTTGGCTCCTATGGTATTGGTTTCCTTGAGTATTTCCTGGAGTGTGAAGTGAAGCCTGCGTCCGTTCGAGGGATTTTCCTTAAGGGTTTGGGAAAAAAGTGATATATGATTCTCGAGCCTCACGCACTCCTCGTGTATGTCGAATCGTTCGGAAAAGTATAAGACCTCCTGCAGGAAACGGTTGTGATCGACCTCTTTTTCAAGCTCGGTCATTATCTCTGCAAGCTTATTCCTTTTTTCCTTCATCCTTATGGGAACCCTGCGTTTGATTGCCGTAAGATTGGCGGATACGAGCTTGAGCCGACTGCGTAGATCCTTTCCAAGGTTCCGGCCTTCGGCACTACGCATCTTAACCAGGTCGGTCAGGGCCTTGCAGACCAGTTTCTCGGTTCGGTTCCAGAGTTTATCGGTGGGAACCTCGACGGGTTCCTCCTTGATAAGACCGGGGAGACGGAGAAGGAACTCGGGATTTAATTCATCGGAAACGTTGACTCTTTTGCGAAGCGTCTTAATCAGGTTCAGGAAATTATCCAGAACCTCGGGATTGAGGACAAGCTTTTTACCGTTGGATTCCTCAAGATGTATCGAGATGCTGACCGAACCCCTTGCTATCTTTTTCTTTACCGTCTCTTTAATTTTTTCCTCGTATCCTGCAAGCTGATCAGGAAGTTTGAGGCTTACGTCCAGATACCGATGGTTCAGCGAGCGTATCTCCACGGTTAATCTCAGTCCCTCAGGTTTCAGTAATTCGACTGCACGTCCCTGTCCTGTCATCGAAGTTATCATCCTATGCTCCTTGAAATATAAATGTTACCGGTCCGTCGTTAATCAGCTCCACCTCCATACGGGCTCCGAAAACACCTTCTCTAACATTTATTCCCCGGGACCGCAGGGCGTTTGAAAAAAGATCAACCATCTTCTCTGCCCCCGACGGCTCCATCGCATCGATAAACGAAGGCCTGAGCCCCTTGTTCAGATCGGCGACCAAAGTAAACTGCGAAACCACCAGCACGCTTCCTTTCACCTGTTCCAGCGAAAGGTTCATCCTGCCTTCGGCATCCTCAAAGAAGCGGCGTTTGGGCAGCTTTTCAGCAAATCGGATTACATCCGCCTCGCTGTCTTGCTTCTGGATACCCAGAAGCACCAGAAGACCCTTGTCGATTTCGGCCCTTTCTTCACCGTCAACCCGGACACAGGCACGACTTACACGCTGAACCACGACCTTCAATCGGTATCCTCGGTTAACAGATCGAGCAGGGTTTGACCAAACTTGCGGGCCGCGGATGGTCCGGATGCGGTTACAATCCTGCCTGCAACTACAACGTCGGTGGATTCATACAAGGCCCCTTCGGCAATAAGGCTATCCCTGGCCGAGTGGTAGCATGTAGCCTTTTTACCCTCCAGCAGACCTGCCTTTGCCAGGATAACAGGGGCGAGGCATATGGCACCTGTTATTTTATCATCTGCCGAGAATGCACTGACGAGTTCTATCAGATCGGTATTGGTCCAAAGGTCCTTACACCCCGAGCCTCCTGCGATTACAATTGCCGCAAAATCGTCGGCCTCGGCTTCGGTAATCAGGATATCAGGCTTAACCTTTATCCCCAGCATCCCTTCGGCGTCGGCGGTATCCGTAGATGCAACTACCGTCCGGAAGCCTGCATCCTGGAATACCTTCCTGGGCTCGGTCAGTTCCTCGTCCCGGAAATCGGTGTGGGCTATTATGAATAGTACCTTAAGCAACTGCTCCCCGGATTTTTGTATCTCGGTTTGGTTCGTGTTCCCTTTTTTTACACCGCATGCTGCCGAAACCAGCAGCACTACTGCAAGCAACTTACGCATAAGATATCCTTTAATAAAACCTACTCCTTGGGTCGAATCTCGAAGATTACCCCGTCGTCGTCCGGGCATGCGGCCCTGGTTATCTTGTTATCCTTTTCCCAGAAGAACTTGCCCCCCGTCTGCAGTGTAAGGATCAAAGGAAAGATTGAAGCGAATGCAGAGGTACAGATGCCCTCCGGTGTCAGATCGCCGATGACGTATTCGTCGCCGGGTTTATGAAAACCCTGGTTACATTGTCCGCCTACAACCTTGCAGATAACTTTCTTCATCAGTTCCTCCTTGATATGCTTTCTTAACCCGTTTGTATTTACACATCCAAAACCACCCGTGCCTGCCATGAGGATTTCGTCTTCCCGTAGAAGAAATCCTGATAGGTAACGGTCTTAACCTCATGCAGCAACAGATGACGCGAAGTATCTATCATCTCACCTGAAAGCTCCGCCTCAAGACCGTATATTCCATCCCCTGAGCTGAGTTCCATGTGCAGGACGGCGCTTGCCAGGAATCCGCGGGTGGCGGCGAGGAACACGATTTCCCGAAGCCAATCCAGGAATCGTTCCTCGGGGCTTTCAGCACAGACCTTTACAGTCTTTCTGGTCTTACCGTCGACGCTTTTTGGTTCGACAATCTGTGCAAGAACGGCTCCCGCAGCTTCGGCAAGCAACTCTTCTTCACTCTGAGCACGGATTAGGAGGGCAAGGTCACTTGTATGTTCAAGTGATTCCCAGGGCAATTCAGACCTTCAAGGGCGTGGGGAAAAGCACCCTGTGATTCTCCGCGTCGATAATTGCATAACGTCCCCGGAACATCGGACCCGGATTCACGACGATGGTCGATGCAATACTATCCTGACCGGGCGAAGCGTGTGCATGTCCGCAAAAACAGTATGCGGGTTTATTCTTCTCGATTATCCGGTTAAGTATCTCGGCACCGAGTTCCTCGTTCGAATTCTGTCCTACAGCTACCCTGGAAACCGGTGGATTGTGAACCAGGAGTATGGTCTTTTCAGGGGGAAAATCAAAGGCCTTGGAAAAATGCTTCTTGAATGTGGTCGTTTTTGAAGAATAAAAGGTTGAATCTGCATCGACCGGTCCCACTGCTCCACCCCTGCCGACTATGGTATAGTCTGAAAACTCGAAAGGTCCCTTCTGAACGTTGTGTACGTCCGGGAAGCCGGATACGGCTTCATCGAGCCTGGATGTGGGTGAATCGATGTGTCCGGGAACGAAGACAACGGGGACGCCGAAACCTGTCAGGTTGACGAAAAACTCCCTATATCTCAACTCGTCGACGACATTTTCGTCTTCGGTTTGTTCGCTTTTTGAAAGGGACTTTCCTGTCGAATACACCTTCCGCCACAGTGCTTCGCGTTCTTCAGACTCCAGTATGTCACCGGCAAAGGCGATAAGGTCAATTCCCTGATCTTCCAGGGCCTCTTCAAGCAGAGGCCACACTCTATCTCCTCCATGATAATCCGCAAACAGAGCGATTCTCATATTGCGGAGAATACCCGTCTTTGGCCAAATGTCAAGTAAATACCGACTTGACTGAGGGGTGTGTAACCGTATTATCACCCATGGACCGAGCGAACCTTTTTCCCGACCTGGGTGAGGTAATATACCTCAATCACGCCTCGAGCGGCCCCCTGCCTTTTCCTGCCCGGGAGCATATGAAAACCCTAATAGACGATTTAAGGTTCGGGGACCTTCACTGGGATTTCTGGCTTGAGCGTCTATCTGAGTTCCGCAACCATGCGTCGCGGCTTCTGGGATGTGAACCTTCCGAGATTGCCTCCACAAACAATACGACTACCGGAC
>WJJO01000308.1 GCA_014729665.1 Caldifarciminota bacterium | reverse complement strand
TTATTAAACAACCTGGAGGTGACGCAACAACTGAAATCCCCTTAACAAAGAATAAACAAATAAACATGGAGGATTAAAATGAAGACCGTAAAGGCCCTAATAATGCTTATATTATTAGGGGGGGCGCTGCGCTAGCCGGTGAAACCTGGGTGTCGTTCAGTGCCAAGGCCCGAGGCGCAGCCCCTGATTTAACCGTGCTCGAATCGAGTGCGGGAGGAACCACCATTAACCTTAAGACCTACGGTATGTGGGTGGGGGATGTGGTGGAGGGAAAAGAGACCTTCCACCGCATCAGTGTACCCGGAGCAAGCCATACCGCAGAGGTTGGCAAACCCATGCTGCCTACGGTAAACAAACTGGTTGCCATACCTGCAACCGCAGGGGTTAAGGTTAAGGTGGAGTACAAGGAAGAGACTACTTACAAAGACTACAACGTTTACCCGGCACAAGAGGACACATATGAAAGGAAGGAGTTCCGGATAGACGAAGAGTTCTACGAACGAGATACGACATATCCTGTGGAGTATCACTACGTTGGCACACCCGGTATAATGCGCGACGTACGCCTTGTACAACTCAGCATCAAGCCGTTTCGATGGAACACTAAAACCAAAGAGTTGACCGTTGCAACTGATATAACCGTGCGTCTGGACTATTCCGGTATAGACGAACGCAACCAGCTTAAGCGCAGGAGCAGCTATATCGATCCCCAGTGGGAACGGCTTTACCGTGCACAGGTTCTTAACTTCGACGATCTTTACAACCGCTCAAGTATAAATTCAGCTATGTCTTTTCCACCCGACAGCACATTTTGTCCTGTCCCGTATCTCATTGTCTATGCCGACGATTTTCGACCTGAGGTTTGTCCCAAGCTCGACACATTCATAGAGTGGAAGAGACGAAAGGGCTTTGCTGTAACCGCAATCAACCTGGATTCGATAATACCGCCGGGCCAGAGGGGAACCTCCAACGCCGATTCACTCAAATCCGCCATTCAAGAGTGGTTCGAGTGGTATTTCTATGTCCCCTACTTGACGCACCCCCGCTGCATCTTGTTCGTCGGCGACGCACCAAATACCAATCCGGATATTGACCCTAACCTTCCAGAACACTACTTGCCCATCCAATGTGCCGATGACAGCCACGTGCCTACATTCCACATCCCTCACATCAATAATTGTTGGTTTAACATCCCCTCCGACTATCCCTACTCCCTTCTAGCCGGGGACGACGATTACCCCGACATTAGCATAGGCCGCTGGTGCGTTGAAGATGGGAACGATCTTGAAACCTACGTTGACAAGACCCTTTACTACGAACGTGAACCAGACCCGGATTGGGATAGCGACCTACCCCTGTTGGTTGCCGGTGTCGATCCTGCTTTTCAATACTGTAAGGAGTATATCCGGGATGAGATACTTGACTGGCCTGCGCGACCTGCCCAGTGGCTGTGGGGAAGCAGTCCCGGCTCCGGCAACGATGATGTTGACAACATAATCCAGCTTGGCGGGGGCATTGGAATCGTCAACTACCGGGGTCACGGCGATACGACAAGGTGGAAAGAATGGACGTTTGATGCCTCATCCTACTGGGCTGGTGATATACGTGCGCTCGCTCAATCCGGGTTCAACGGGTATCCCGTTGTATACAACGTAGCCTGCCTTAACGGCATGATTTGCGATCCTTCGCTGCAAAGCGTTGTCGAGGCGTGGACCCGGAATGAGGACGGCGGCGCTGTGGGCGCATTGGGCGCTTCGGTGGAAGTCGGGTCAAATTGCGACAGCATGTTCGACATCGCTATCTTTCGCTCGCATTTCGATAATGACCTCGACTGCGGTATGGCTATCAATCAAGGCAAGGTTGCCATGATAAACAACAGTCCGAGTCCACCATCTTGGTCCGGGGTCAGGAATGCCTACGCCTACTACTGGATTGGCGACCCCGAACTTGACGTGTGGCGCGCAACGCCTGATTCCGCCTACAATTCCCTGCACTTCGGAACCGATATAGAGGTATGGGTTAAGGCTATTAAAGATCACATTCCCATACAAGGCACCAAGGTCTGTATCTATGACGGTAACGAAGGAGGCATTCTTTACCATAAGGTAGCCTTCACAGACGATTATGGATGCGCTCACTTCCCCTACCCCGACCCTGATGAAACCGGCATCTATTACGTAACCGCGACCAATCAAAGCGACGATTACAGTATCGTGCCTGCTTGCACGACCTTCTATTATAACGGAACGTTCGGCCAGCAGGATGGTGAACCAGTGGTTGATGTGATTGAATGGAACCTTAAGCCGGTTCAACCTAACCTTGTCAGGTCTAGCGCCACCATTTCTTACTCGGTAGCGGGTAAACTCGCTTCTAAAGAAAATCGATACGTAGAGATTTCTATCTTCGACGTATCCGGTCGTAAAGTCAACACCCTGGCTTCAGGCGAATACAAGCCAGGTTATTACGATTTGATCTGGAACGGCACCGATGACAACGGAACGAAACTTGCCTCAGGTATCTACTTTATCAGAATGCACTCCAAAGAGTTCAACGC
>WJJO01000307.1 GCA_014729665.1 Caldifarciminota bacterium | reverse complement strand
TTCTGTTGGTGACTAACCAGTAAATATCCTATACCTGCTGTTGAGAAAAGCACCAGAAGGGTCACGAGCAGCGGAAGCTTAATCTTAAAACTCACGGACTAGATATTATTTAATTAGAGGGATTTGTCAACTAAACCGGACTTTTTACCGAATTGGAATCAACTTGTCCTCTTCCCCTCTTTCTTCACCTGTTTCCTTCTCAATGCAGACCTGTTGCGTCTCTCCTCGCGTTTCTGTTTACGATCTTCGAGTGTTCCTTCAAGGTAATCCTCGAGATAACCCATAAGCCACAACACGCCTAGTACACCCACAGTGGTAATAATTGCAAGAAACCAAAGCCCCCGGGCGCATGCAATGCCAATCCCGGCCACCGCCCATATGGATGCCGCCGTCGTAAGTCCGTGCACGGCGCCTCTTTCCCTGATTATCGTACCTGCGCCCAAGAAACCGACACCGGTAATCACACCTGCTGCTGCGCGCCCCGGATCCAAACCACCCTTCTCTGCAACTATCATGAAAAGTGTCGACCCGATGCCGACCAGGATTAAGGTTCTTATACCTGCAGGTTTATCGGCTATGGAGCGTTCAACCCCAACCAACCCGGCAAGCACAAGGGCTAATCCCAGCTTCCAGGACGCATCGAGGATTTCACTCACCTAATTCTTATCCCTTCTGTTGTAAAACTTCCTCAAATCCTGAGAAGGATCGTCGCGCCCTCCTGGCCATGATTCAGGCTCCTTTTCCTCGGTTGGAATCTCATCCGGCTCGTAGGTTGCCGTAGGGATATCCTTCTCCTGTTTTTCCCCTAAATAGTCATCGAGAAAATTAGGTACTTCAGCCTTCTCCTGTTTCCCGCCATCTGAAGATGATTTATCAACCACTTGCGCTGAGGATTCGTATTCAGAGTATACCCGGTTCATAAGCGACGCATCTATCTTCAATTTACGGGCTATCTTTGGTGAAAGCGGGGTCCCCGATACCGTATAGCCGGTATATCTGCCCAAAGAATCCTTGGCGGGTCTGTACGGCGATCTTCTGCGCGCATCACGTATCAGGATTAACGAAACCGTAACCATAACCGCAAGCAGCGGGAAAAGAAGCAGGAAACCGAGATTCTGCCGGGCGCTGGACCAAAAGGCTATGAGATCGTAAGTTCCGTGAAGCAACACAGCAATTATTAAACCTACCAGTATGATTAAGAATTTCACGAATCCGGAGGTCTTGGCGAACTTGGCCTTGCCTGCGAAGTATCCGATAAACAACCCGTTCATGGCATGCGCCGGAACTGCGGTGATTGCCCTTAAGATACCCGTTCCGATACCTCCTCCGAAAACGTAGAGGATATTCTCGATAGCTGCAAAACCCAGGGCGGCCGCCACCGCATACATGATGCCGTCGTACTCTTCGTTCATGTACTTACTCCAGTAGGCGGTTACAAGGAATGCGAGCATCTTGAAGAACTCCTCGGTGAAACCTACCTCTACATAGGCCATGAAGACCATCTCCCGGTTGCTGAGGAACGTCAGATCCATGACGGTGTGGCCCCAGATGGATTCGACGATAACGACAGGAATAGCCGCGGCAGCGCCCACTCCGGCGGTCAGAAGTAACCTGGCAAGTGGCTCCCTTTCGTAGCGATCCTTAGCCCAGAAGAAAAAGAAGATGGCGATAACCGGCCCCAAAGCCAGAAGGAGTATACTAGTCATCTTTTCTCCTTCACTGACAGAAGGTAGTTCTCCGCGGCTTTAACCTCAGCCCTTTTCTTGCTTCCCGCTTCACCTTCAGCCATCAACTCGTCTGCAATAAACAGGCCGACCCTGAAACGGGGCTTATGGTCTTCGCCCTTCTTAGTAAGCACCCTGTACTCGAATTCGCATCCGGCCAGTCTTATGTTCAGCCGTGACTTTGCATCGAACGGTATAACCGAGAGGTCGATGTGAGGTTGAATGTGTCTTCCGAAGAACCGTCTGCAGTAACGCAAACCCCGGTCTAGGTAAAGTGCACCGATAAGGGCCTCGAAGGTATTGGCTAAGATGGAGGTCTTAGTACGCCCTTCCTCTTCCTCGCTTCGACCAAGTCGTATTTTTTCTTTAAGTCCCAGCTTCTGCGTCATTTCCGCCATAAATGCACCGGACGAGTATCGATTCTTCAACTTTGAGAGCATGCCTTCATCTGCAAAATTCAAAACCTTGTAGAAATACTCCCTAAGCAGGAGTTCGTAAACCGCATCACCCAGGAATTCCAGACGTTCATAGGAGGTACGGCGGTCACCATTCTGCTCGTAGGCAAAGGATGGATGAGTCAACGCCCTCTCCAAAAGGTCTTTATGCCTGAACGAAATCTTGAGACGTTTTTGTAAGT
>WJJO01000306.1 GCA_014729665.1 Caldifarciminota bacterium | reverse complement strand
GGATACACCTACTGGATTCACCATACTTTACCATTTTTCACTCGATCGAATTGGTCTGTTGATTAACGTGCGCCTCAGGCTTCCGCATGACGATCCCAAGGTCGTTTCACTTACAACTACCCTTGGTCGGGGTTTCGAGTGGATCGAACGGGAGATACACGAGATGTTGGGTATAGAGTTTGTTGGATTGGACGATACCCGGCATCTCTTGCTTCCTGATGATTCACCTCCGGATTATCATCCGTACAGGAGGTCCTTTGGCTGAACTTGAACGCAAGGTTATACCTATAGGGCCGTTCCACCCCCTGCAGGAGGAAGCCGAATACTTCAAGCTTACCGTCGAGGGGGAAACGGTAACACACCTTGATATTCAACTTGGGTATATGCATCGCGGGCACGAGAAGATATGTGAAGGTAAAACCTACGATATGATTCCATTCGTTGTAGAACGTATATGCGGTATCTGTTCGACCTCCCATCCCTTTGCATGCGTGCAAGCGATTGAGGATGCCGCTGATATAGAGATTCCACCCAGGGCTGCATATATCCGTTCCATAGTCGGTGAACTTGAACGAATTCACTCCCATCTACTTTGGGCAGGCCTTGCAGGACACTTCCTCGGCTACAACACGGTTTGGATGTGGGCCTGGAAGTATCGTGAACCTGTACTTGAGATGTGCGAGGTCATTACCGGGAATCGCAATCATTATGCGATGTTCAAGCCGGGAGGTGTCCGCCGGGATATCGAGCCTGATATGATCCCTCCGCTCCTTCAGATGCTAAAGGAACTGGATAAAAAACTATGGCTGCTAACAAAAGCCGTACTGGACGATCCGGTGCTTCACAAACGACTGGAAGGGGTCGGTGTATTAACGAAGGAAAAGGCTATCGAGTACAGTACCGAGGGTCCCACCGGTCGCGCCTCAGGCGTAGCAATAGACGTTCGCAAGGACGATCCTCACGCGGCGTACGATTGGATTGAATGGGAAGAGATTGTACTTCCTGAAGGGGACGTGTTTGCAAAAGCCAAGGTACGTCTGCTTGAGTGCCTCGAATCTACTAAAATTATCCGTCAATGCCTTGAGGCTATAAAGAAACTACCGGAAGGCGATATAGATGCGAAGATGAAGGAACCTCCCGATGACGAAGGTATAGGCCGATACGAAGCACCAAGGGGAGAGGTCTTCCACTACGTTAAGGGCAACGGTTCGATGTATCCTGAACGTTATAAGATTCGAGCACCCAGCTTTATGAATATAAAATCCAACGAGGCGGCGGTAGTAGGCGGTTCGGTTGCCGATGCTGCAATTACTTTGGCTGCGGTCGATCCTTGCTACTGCTGTACCGAACGGATTGCAGCATTTGATACCAGGGACAAACTGCTTTACAGATGGGATGATTTGGTTAGGCTGAGCCGTGAGAAAACCTCAGCAATGGGAGGGGGTTCATGAACCTGCCTCTCGTATTATTAATTGCCGTTCCATTCGTAGGCGGTCTTTTGGTTATCTTCCCGGGGCGTTTCCTGAAGATACTCAGATGGATATTCGGCCTCCTGACCGTTGTTGGTGCCGGATTCCTGCTTTTTCTGTGCTTTAAGACGGAATTGGGCTCGGGTTTTTCAGTATGGCACATCAACTTTGCCGAAAAAGCTGAACAGGCCATTGAATCGTCTTCCCTGCAGTTTTTAACCTCTCCAGAGACCCTGGTTATAGCCGCCGCCTTCATTATCCTTTATCTCTTCGTTCTTCTCTATTCGATAGGCTACTACAAGAAGGGGGGAGAGGCCGATACCGAATATCATGCCCTATCGCTATTTATGCTAGGTTCTTCCCTTGGGCTTCTGTTTACCCAGGACCTTATCTTTATCTATCTGTTCTGGGAGATAGCAGCGATTGCGGCCTGGAGGCTTATCGGTTTCGAGCGAACCAAAACCAAGATCGCGATAGCCGCTCGGACTATATTGATAAACTTCTTTGGCTCGGCGCTGATGCTGATCGGTTTTATGCTTCTGGTTCTCAATTCCGGTGCTGTTGAAGGAGGTTTTGCTGTCTCGAAGATGAGTTTGAACCTCGCGGATATGGGCGGCATCATGCCTACACTGGCAGGCATCCTGATACTAGCAGGCGTGTTTGCCAAATCGGCGGTCATTCCGCTTTATATCTGGGTACCCCAGGCGTATGGGGCATCGCCTATACCGGTTGTAGCCCTTCTTGCAGGGATGATTGAAAACCTGGGTCTGGTAGTATTCATGAAGATATTCGGTCAGACCTTTGCGCTTGAGGGCGCTTGGCAACCCGCGCTTTTATGGATAGCCCTGGCTTCCAGTCTAGT
>WJJO01000305.1 GCA_014729665.1 Caldifarciminota bacterium | reverse complement strand
GACCGGGACCCTGACAGAGGGTAAGTTCGGTGTCAGTGACGTGGTCGCTTTTACGGATGAATTTGATAAGGACAGTCTGCTGGGATATGCAGCTTCTCTTGAATCAAGATCGTCACATCCACTGGCCAGGGCTATAGCCGGGTCCAGTGAGGAACGGATGGAAGTCGAAGACTTTAAATCCATTACCGGTAAGGGTGTTGAAGGGAAAATAGAAAACAGGTCGGTCAGGGTGACCGGTCCCGGATACCTCCGGGAAAATAATATTGAGGTTGATGATGAAGAGGTAGGAAGACTTTCCGGTCAGGGAAAGACCATAATCTTTGTGATAATCGGTGATGCCGCCGCCGGGGTCATAGCCCTGGCAGATTCCATCAGGGAAGGATCAAAGGAAGCAATAGGGCGTTTAAAAGAGATGGGGATAAAACCCATGATGCTTACCGGGGATAATCAAAACGTAGCCAAATGGGTGGCTGAAGAGCTGGGCCTGGATGAGTACTTTGCCCAGGTTCTGCCTGATCAGAAGTCTGCAAAGGTTAAGGAAGTCCAGGAACGCGGTTTGACCGTAGCCATGACTGGTGACGGGGTTAACGACGCGCCCGCCCTGGCTCAGGCGGACATCGGTATAGCCATCGGTGCCGGAACCGACGTTGCCGCAGAGACAGCGGACATCATCCTGGTTAAGAGTAACCCCAGGGACGTTCTGGCAATCGTAAAACTCTCCAAAGTGACATGGAAGAAGATGGTTCAGAACCTTATCTGGGGCACAGGATATAATGTGGTTGCCATACCCCTTGCAGCAGGTGTATTGTTCGGTCTGGGAATACTACTCAGCCCGGCACTGGGCGCTTTGCTCATGTCGCTGAGCACTGTAATAGTGGCTATTAATGCTGTACTTTTAAAGATAAAGAGGTAATTCAAGAATCACATCCCCAATCCGGTTTTCCCCTAATTCTCCACAATCCTTTTCATATTATTCCTCACCCTACATACCCACAGCTCACATAAAGAACTTTGGCCGCGAACCCGCAGACTTTGCAGTGGTTGCGGAGATACTGCAAGGCGAAACCCAGGTTTACTACGACTCATTCGACTGGTCCCTGCCCGCAGACACTGACGACACAGTGTCCTTTGCCGCCTTCGAGCCACCTGACACAGGCACCTACACCCTCCACATCTACACCGTAATGGAACCAGATGAATCCGACGCAGACGATGAGAAAACAAAGGAACTGCACTTTACCGCTATAGCAGAACCCATAATACCCATAACCTTTCTCGACCTGAAGGTTAGTCCCCTCTCTAGAGGTGATGTCCACGTATCTTACTCCCTTCCCAATGGACATGAGGGTATCCTAATCCTGTTCGACGCATCGGGCAGACGTGTAGACGCGAGGCAGGTCAGGGGGTATGGGGCAGTTGAGTTTGACTCGGAGTTGGCGGTTGGGGTGTATATTGTGAAGCTTGAAGCGTCGGGTGCAACGCTGAGTAGGAAGGTAATCATCGTCGAATAGGGATTTTCCCCTCCCCCTTTATCCCCCTCCACCGAGGAGGGGGAAACATCGTTTCTTAAGAATGAGGTAAAAGGGGCTTTTGGGTACTTTCGGGGTCCCCGCGACGGTACGCTTGTACCCCCGTCGGGTGAAGTAACGTCGTGGAGTGAATGTTTGGGGTGTAAAAAAGCGGGAGACGGGGTTCGAACCCGCGACCCTCACCTTGGCAAGGTGATGCTCTACCACTGAGCTACTCCCGCATTCAGACAAACTAAATAATACTTAATCATACCGTTCTGTCAAGAGTTCAGGTTTAATACTGTCTGCGATATTTAATAATATCAACTATCTCAGCTTCACCGTCTCCATTCAAAGACGTGGAGCGTCTTTGAATGGTTTTAAAAAAACTCCTCTCCCCTTTGGGTAGTCCCGCCAGGGCAGAGGAGATTTTTACGAGACAACGAAGTAAGACGTTCCTTATTACCTAAATTGTGTACCCTTACTTAACAACGATTCTGTATCCGGCCGAAAACAATCGAGCAGAACCTTATAGACCGAGCTTCCGGGTTCAATCTGGCGTGATTGTAGTGTACTTCCGGCCCTTGTCAAGGTCTCCCGGAATTCGTGAGTATTTTACTCAAAATTTATCTCTTGACAAGTGTCTGTAAAGCGATAGTGTAACCTGGATTGAAT
>WJJO01000304.1 GCA_014729665.1 Caldifarciminota bacterium | reverse complement strand
GTCAACGGATCTTTACCGATCTTTTCGGCAAGTGTCGGCACGAACTCCACCCGTTGCCAGGAGATGGAGAAATCGTATTCCTCTCCGGCCCATTCTACCTTATCCGAACCGGTCAGTTCACAGGCAAGCATGCGGAACAAATCCTCGACCGTATCCATCACGTGATTGTAGTCAACGTAAGCCTCGTAGCTCTCGAACCCGGTGAACTCAGGGTTATGGGAGCGGTCAAGCCCCTCGTTGCGGAAGTTCTTGCCTATCTCGAACACCTTCTCGAAGCCGCCGACTACGAGTCGCTTGAGATATAGCTCGGTTGCGATACGAAGGTAGTAGTCGCGGTCAAGTGCGTTGTAGTGTGTGCGGAAGGGTTCTGCCGATGCCCCGCCGTAAAGGGGTTGAAGCATGGGTGTTTCCACCTCTAAAAAACCCCTGCCCGCAAAGAACTTCCTAACCAGGTTGATGAGCCTGGTTCGTATCTCGAACACCTTCCTGGTCTCTTCGTTGGCAAGTAAATCCAGGTGACGTTTGCGCAGACGCTGTTCGGTATCCTGAAGCCCGTGAAACTTCTCGGGTAGCCCGTGAAGGGACTTGGCCAGGGGATGAAAATCCTTCACGTACACACTGGGTTCACCGGTTTTGGTTTTGAACAAGGGACCCTCGACGCCTATGAAATCTCCCAGATCGATAAGTGAAAGAAGGTTGAACTTATCCTCACCGAGATCGTCGGCTCGCATGTAGAGCTGAATCTTAGCGGTGCCGTCGCGAAGGTCGAAGAAAACGGTCTTACCGAAGTCGCGCCGGGTCATTAGCCTGCCTGCAACGCGGACCTTCTGCTCGGTTTCAGACAGTTTGTCAAAGTCCTCTAAAGCCTCGGAAACGGTATGTGTACGTACGAAATTATAGGGAAAAGGATTAACTCCCTTCCCCTTGAGTTCTTCTAGCTTGCGCAGTCTGTTCTGGCGTTCATCGGAGGTTTGCATTACCGGATGATAGTCAACCAGACCGTCAAGTCAAGGTAAATATGCCCCGCGAAATCACCTACCCCTGGCCCCCATCACAAAGGACACAAAGATTTCGCTAACCGCTCTCCGCTCACCGCCTCCCGCTGACAGCTCACAGCTTACGACTGACAGCTTTCGGCGGGAACAATCTTTTACCGAAGGAAGACGAGTGAAACGAGTCGTCATCTTCAAATCCTGTAATCTCTGTGCCCTCCGTGCCCTCTGTGTTTTAAATCACCCCTTTAACACGGAGGACACGAAGTCTCTCTGTTGATAAAACTCCACTAAAGGAAATGAATAATAACTCTTTGTGTGCTTTGTGGTTCAACCGAACCTACGAGTAAAGGAAATCTTTAATCAATCCCACAACCTTCTCAACCTCTTCTAGGGTATTGTAAAAGTGCGGGGAGAGCCGGATAGAGTCTTCCCTTAAGGATGCCTTGACCTTGTTTTCGGACAAATGGTTGAAAAGGGCGGAGTTGTTGGCTTCGGCAAACCTGAAGGTCAAAATACCCGATGCGTTATTGTCAGAAGGTGGGGAGATTATATCGGCACCCATGTCCCTGAATGATTGGAGGAGGCGGTTGCGGAGAGCCAGAACACGTCGTTCAATCTCGGTGATACCGATTGAGTTCAGAAGTTTAAGGTTTTCTTTGAAACCTGAAAGAAGTATGCCCGCATAGGAGCCTGCCTCAAACCTGCCTGCTCCTTGCTTCAGGGGAGGTAAGGGATCGAAATGGTTGAACTCGCTCCATTCAAGGCTCATCCACCCCCTGAAGGCGGATTTCAGTTTGGGGACGGTCTTTGAGTTGACGTAGAGAAGCCCAGACCCGACAGGTCCAAGAAGCCACTTTGCCGAGTTTGCAGAAAAGAAATCGACGTGTACCTTAGAAAGATCCAGGTGGAGTGCTCCGCAGCCCTGGATACCGTCCACCACCAGGAAGGCGTCGTGTTCGGCACAGGCCCCGCTTACGGCATCGAGGTCTATCCGGTAGCCTGTGTAGAAGTCCACCCAGTCGAGAGCCACCGCACGGGTTTTCTCGTCGATTGATGAGATAATTCTTTCCTCAAGGCTGTCTACTGGATTAACGGGCACCCTCTTTTTTTCTATATCCGGCAGGTTCATCTCCCACGGGACGGTGTTTGCAGGAAAG
>WJJO01000303.1 GCA_014729665.1 Caldifarciminota bacterium | reverse complement strand
TAGTTGGCGGATAGATTGGTCGAGAAATCCCCCTTCCAGGTAGTATTCCAGGAGATAAGGGGTGAGAACTTGAGCTCGTTCAACGTCTCCTTGGGTACGTTACCGTAAATTGTATCGGTGTCCTCATCATTTTCTACCGGAACCAGACCCCACACACCTCTTTCGGTAATAACCCTTGAAACGGATGTGCTCAGGCTAGAATTGGTCGCAAGATCACCGAACAAATCACCCAGCTTCTGATACGATAACTTCAACATAGGCAAGGTGGTCTTTTTTGTGTAGTGAAGTTCACCGGACTGCTGCAGGGTCTTGGCGTAATCCCTCTGAACGTATCCGGTGATGCTCAAATCCCAGAGATTTATCCCTGAACTCAACTTGTAGTTCCTGTTCGCACCCCATGACCGGGAAGCCCACGGCTTGTAAATGGTGGTATCATACGTTATATCGTAAGTTGTATCAATCCCATTGATTGTGGTATCGTAGTAGACCGTATCCCTTATAGTATCAACCATGATGTCGGCTATCCCTGAAATGTAGTCCCAGTTATTCCTCCATTCGAAATCACCCCAGCCGGCCTCATAACCGTTATATCCCGAGTTCCTGGAAAAACCGGTCTCGAAAGAGATGGGCTGTAACACCCCTGCAATCCTCTCCAGGAACTCCCACCTCTTGATGCTCGCCTCGAAGGTCCGTTCCCGGGGTGTAAGCACAACGGTCGTATCTGTCGTATCCACAGGGATAGTATCGGCGATGGTATCGGCATCAAGGCTGTCGATCTCTATCTCCAACTGCATGGAAACATCAGATTCTCCGGCATCATCGATTACTGTCGTATCTGCGGTATCTGCGGCCTCCAGTTGGCGGCGATACTCCTTAAGCTTGGTCTCCTTCTTTTCCTTGCCTCCACCTAAAAGTCCCTCCAGGTCAAACCCCCGCCAATTAAATGTAACGTGACCCGAATTCGAAAGGTTCCTTTTTATGGTTTCCCCGTCCCAGGCAGTATCTGTAATATAGGTCTGGTTAAGACTGGCCGATTTGTTCTCATTAAAGGTGCTGCTTAAGTTAACCGAGGGGTTCCCGAAGTTCTTGAGATTGATGTTCGTTATTCCTCCGGTCAGCCCCAGGGTTCTTGCAGAGAAACTATCGTTTACTATACTATCAACCGATATCTGCCGATCGTCATTTTCGGTAGCGTCGGAATACGAGACTGAACCCGCATGGCCTTCAGTGTAAGAGGCGCTTAAAGGAAAATACTTAATGGGTTTATATGAAACCCTTCCGCTCCAACCGGTCGAGGTATTGAAATTTCGAATCGGATCGTAGAATACTGTATCTATCGATGGCCTGTCCTGGTTCCTTGAATAACCCTTGATAAGGTTGGCGGATAGGTTAACGGAATAGGGAAAATAGCTTATCTCCTGATCGAAAACCTTGAACGATAAATCGGGACTAATCCCGTAAGAAAGGGAATAGTTCTCAGAGTAGGATGAATCCCTTCTCAAACCGGCATTTGACAAACTGCCCGAGGTCCCGATGTTCGCAGAACCGCCCAAGGCATCTAATGTGTACTCAACCAGTTTATTCTTCTTCCCCGACTGAGAATGAGAGAAACTTGCGGTGTAGTTCTGTCTCTGGTTAACCCCGGTTCTTTGTTCCTGCCCCAGTGAATCCAGGAGAATATCGGGCATCTCGCCGTCGTAGCGCGGTACGTCGTTGGATTTCGTAAAGCTGTACCTGAAAGGAATCCTGAAGCCGAGTTTTTCGAGACCGAACTTGTCGAGATTGACAGATGTATTAATGTTGGTTGACTCACTGGAACCGCCGGTAAGAGGACCCGGACTGTCACCCAGCCCCACGAACTCGCCGTCCCCCTGCGTGTAGCCCACCGAAACGTCGGCAACGTCGGCGAAGTTGAGTTTACCGTTCAGTTTCAACTGAGTCCCGATGTTTCGAATAGGCCCCTCGAGCCGGAAATCGTTGAACCAGACCTCACCGGTAATCGGCACCCCCTCTTCGTTGATGATGCCTAATACATAGTACTCGATAGAAGAAAAGGAGGGCCTACCCTTCACGAAAAGCGTGGAATCCGATGAGGAAATAAATGGATAGGTTGCAGTATCGCTTGTATCTCGATTCTCGTAATAACTTCTCTTCAAGGAAATCAAGGTATCCATCTCGAAAACGAACTCCTTCCATAACGGGTCTTCAGGATTAGGCGGGGACTGACCCTGACTTATTTCTGCCCTGACCTCGTAATAATTCAAGGAGTCGCTTCCCATCCTGAGGAAGAATACCGGGTCGTAAAGGGTGTCGTTATGCACGTATATCCTGAACCTATCATAACCCCTGAAATCATCATCCGAGTAATCCCAGCGGCTTACCCTGGTGGCATGTTCGGGTTGTATGTTCTCGAATTTCATCTGCAAGGCGTTATCCTGCTCGGTCTGGCTGTTTACGGTCTTACCCAGGGAAAAAGGCGGTATGTAATCTACGTTCTGTGTTCCAATCTCGTCGATGAAAACCAGTTCGGTCATGGTATCCACCTCGGTGGAATCCAGGGCAAAGACCTCGGGGTTTTCCCACTTATTCCCAACAAAGCTCCATGAGTATATGCTCAGGCTGTCGATTCCTCCATCCATGCCCTCGAACCAAACCCTGAACATCTCTATCTCGGTCGAGTCGGGATTCCCGAATACTGTAAAAAGTGAAGTGTCTGAAAGGGGGACACTCAACCTAACCCATCCGGTCGGTCCTTCCTCTTCGGAACCGAGACTATCAACGTATTCTTCCACGAAATCGGGATCGGTCAGGTCGAAGGAAAACTCCAAGTATTCGTTCTGGGAATCCAGGCTGTTGTTGTTGTTCAAGTCCTCGGTATCGAGTTTGCCATTAGTTTCGGTGCCATTATAATTTTCTTCACCGTCGTAATCATCATTACCGTCATCCCCCTCAACACCCTCCCCGTCCTCGCCGGAAACACCATCAAGGCCTATATCTTCACCCGCATCCTTCCGGTCGTTTTTTTCAGGATTGAGTCCCTTGCCATCCTCAGTGTCGAACTGATCGTACCCCGCGATCTCGCCGTCAGCGTCGAGCCTTAGCTGGTCCTCGTCCATCTTCGAGCCGAAATCGAAATGGATTACCCCGTCGGCGTCCCCGCTGTTCATAATTATCTCAAGATTCTCCACCTCGGTAATGTCTACGGTATATGGGGATTGAGATCCGATGATCCCCGACCATCTGGAACCGTCCGCCTCGTCCCAGATTAAAACGAAGGAATTATCCGGCGGGTTGTTGGTGTTTTGGGGATCGAGGTCCGGATTGCCGTATATCTTAGCCCCCTTCCAGAAATACTCAGAGGTCTTCCAGGAAGGACGAATCCTCGAATATTGGGAGGTATCCATCTCAGAGGAGGAATCCCTTAGGGGTAAGCTGGTCTGGTACCAGTCGCTTGGCTGCAAATTCACTGTCTTGCGTTCGCTCGTACTCTCGAAATCCTCGACCCAAACCGAGCCTGAACCGTGGGTATTCGGGTTGGGCATCGACAATGCGGAATTCCCGGTAAGCGTGAAGTTGGATTCCTTCTCGGTGGAAATAAGAGGTAGCCAGTCCAGGAATGTAGTCAGTAATCCGAGTTCACGATCCACCGAAAGATCGAGTTCACCCACGGTCCGGGAGTATGGTTCCAGGTCAAGTGACGGCTTCCCCTCGCCTGAGAACCCGACCTTACGGTAAAGGAGACTTGAACCAAGCTCCACACCCTCAATCAATTCAGTCTCAGCCCTCATCCCTAAAAGGGATTTTCTGTCCAGTGAAAAAAGCACCTTCTTCTCGTAGGATATCCTTACCTCATCGTTAGGAGTAATTTCCTGGTTTATTGTAACCATCCCTGAAAACGGTGTGAACGTGTACTCATCCACGCTTAGTTCCTCGTCATTCAAAAAGACCTTAACGCTGCCCTCCTTGACGAAAGGGCCAAGGTCATAGCTCCCCACAGCGGCTTTATACTTGAATTGTATCTTGTACTTCCCCCCGATGCTGGCATCGGAGCCGATATCCTGCTCTTCATATATCTCAGGTACCGTGTCCCCGAGTACTGAATCCGCAAAGGGACGTGGGTTTTTGAATATCAACTGCTGCATCAACTTCTCTTCGGTTGTCAATTCGTGACGATAGGTTATAGAATCGACTATACCCAGAAGCTTTGAATACATATCCCCGTCATCGTTACGTGTAACCCATTGGGTGCCGTCCTTTTTATAAAGCACATCGAGATCTATATGGGTAGAATCGGATATTGCCATGGGTATGGTATAATGATTGCGCCTCATGTTCGTCCAGCAGATATCGGTGGGTTTAGTATTATCCCCCCAGATTTGAAGGAGAATAAGGCTATCTGCTTCGTCACCGCCGGGAATGTTATCTCCGAAGATCAGATCCTGGCCCCCGGTGGCCGAAGAAAGCGTACAAGCCACGGCAAGTATCTCATTCTCTCCGGCAATCCTGTCCGTCAGTTCTATCACCCATTCGCCTTCCAGCCACCACAGGTTGTAATCCTCATCCAGCATTAACTTTTCGTAAACAAAGCCCTGTTCTATCTGATCACCGACACCGTTCTCATGAGCGGTTACGGTATCACCGTAAGGGGACGACCATCCGTACCAGTAATTCCCCTCATCAGGTGTATTCCGTGTTCCTTTATAAAGGTGAAATCTTTTGCTGAACAGGGAATCGACCAGATATTCTGCCGAGATACTCCCGCGGAGACTGTCGTGGAAAACGTAGAATAACTTTCGTTTAATAAAGTCCTTGTCCAGGAATTCGGTTTCCCGTGTCTGTGAACTGCCCTGGAACTCCTCGGAACCGGCCTGGGTTTCTTCCCTCGAAGCAACGGCATATAAGTCGACCGGACCGAGTTTCAACTGGGTATTGATACCGAAAAGACCCTTTTGAGCAGGGATAGACTGTTTGGAAGGCAGGTTGAGCGAAACATCGCCGGCCTCGACCTTTTTAACGATCTCATCCTCATCCCCTGTATAGGAGATTCGCACCTTATTATCGCCAAAAAGATCATCCTCACCCGAAGAATGATTGATGATTACCTCGGTTTTCCGAGCTATTGTCCCTGACACCGAAACCGAAAGATCCTGTTCTAATTTGATCCCGGAAAGGGGATTGGTTGTATCGTTTTCATCCTTGGGGTGAAGCGTAACCTGCGAACCCAGTTCTATCCGATCACTTCCTGCAACGTCGATATTCGTTACCTCCTTACCCATCTGGATGTTTATATCCGGAATAATCCCTTCAGGATCGTCCAAATCAACACTCCCCCTATCGGCCCTCATACGCCTGAGAAAATCCTCGGCAGAGAATACCCGTTCATTTGCCGCCAAGTACTCATTGAGTGGCTGGACATCGTGTATTCCAAGATATACCGAATCTATCCACTCCTCGTAGTAAACAAGCCCGGCCTCGTAGTCGATAACAGGCTTTATCTGAAGAACCCCACCGGTCTCACGCACCTGGTCTGCAGATGCAAATAAGATTAGAGCCATAAGTATCTTCATCTAACCCGCCACATCCTTTTTATCGCTCGAGCCACCTCTCCGGCACTCACCTTACATTCAGAAAGAAGCTTATCCTGACTCCCGTGCCGGATGAATCTGTCGGGAAGTCCGATGCGTTCACATACTACGGGAACGTCATTGTCAGCTAGCCAGGACGCCACTGCCGAACCGAATCCTCCTTCCAGGGCGTTCTCCTCGACCGTAATGAATACTTTGTGATCTCGTGCAAGTTTTTTCATAAACCCGGTATCCATAGGCTTAACGAATCGGGCATTGACCAGTGTCGGTTTCTTCCTGCCTGTCTTTTCCATTGCCTTAAGTGCAATCTGGACTCCTGTACCGGTTGCCAGAATAGCAACCCTCGAGCCTTTATTTATAACCTTCCATGAGCCTATCTTGATTTTTTTAGGTTTTCCACTGACCTGAACACCGACTACCCCTGACCTCGGATACCTTACTGCAAACGGCCCCTCTTCGTAGTTGATTGCGGTGTATAAAAGGTCCCGGAGCTCGGCTTCGTCCTTCGGTGCAGCTACGATCATGTTTGGAATCATCCTCAGGTAGGATAAATCGAACAC
>WJJO01000302.1 GCA_014729665.1 Caldifarciminota bacterium | reverse complement strand
TCACTTCGTGACGGCGCGGGGTGTAATAAGGTAGATGATCTAAAGCTACTTCAAAAACTTTGATACGAAAGGAGAGGTCTCCCCTCTGCGCATGAAGTGTCCGGAAGGACCTTCGCCCAGGAACTCGGCGAACCACGATTCGTGCTCTATCTCCTCGTGAAGGATGGAAAGGGATAAATCGTAGGTCCGGTGATCCTTTCCCGCGGTCATGTTGCAGATTTCCGTATAACCTCGCACCGCGCAGCGTTCGGCATTTGCCAGCACCTTGAGTATACCATTAACGTCGCGCGGATCCTTTGGAAGGTTAGCAGGCGCACAAGCCGATATATCGTGAAACTCCTTCATGTCATCGGGAAGCTTGCCGCCAAGCTCGTAGATCCGGGGAATAAGCGCTTCGAAGTGATTGCGGTCCTCGACCCGGGCAACCTCGGCTATCTCCTTTACGCCTTCGCCTTCCAAACCGATAAGGTTGGCGCGCAGGATTGTATAGTAGTAATAGGTCGTAAGTTCGGCTGCGGCGTTCTTAACGAGCAGTTCGAGCAGTTTATCAACGTCTACGCCTGCTTTTTCTACCATTTCTCTGGCTACTTTTGCCATATTTTTCCTCCTTAAAGGATGTGCTTATGTGTTTTCAAGAATCTATCACTTAATCTAGATTATAATTGTAGGATTTATTTTGAACGTGTCAAGGTAAGTTCAAGGTATTGATTGTATTTGCTTTCTGGAAACAAAGGGCCGCTCATGGCGGCCCTTACCGGTTTTCGAAACTGTCCGTTAAATCAGATCAACACGCTTGCTCGACTCCCAAAGGCCGTGGATGTTGCAGTAAGACAACACGTTTATGGTGCCCGGTTTGGCTGTCTTGAAGCTGAACGACGCCTCGTGGTGAGTGTATACAGGACCGGTGTTTGGACCTTCCGCGGATTCACCGTGCGCATTGAACTCAAACGTCCCGAGATCGTATGCGAACTTAGCCCCGTCAGGCACGAAAAACGCCTTTATCCAGCGGATGTGATGCTCGGTTGTATTGGGATGGGTTATCTCTTTGCCCAGGGTAACGGTAACCTTTACCCACTCGTCTCGTTTGACCTTATCCGGACAATCGATAACGGGCACGTGTTTTTCCGCTTTCCAGTCCGCCGACTGGATGTTATCTGTTATGTGTTCGGACATCTTTACTCCTTAGAGTTCGGGGTTTCGGTTATCACCCCTTCTTCACGAGATCCATATCCTCGAGTATAGCCTCGAGATCGTCCTCGTGTTCAACCTCATCTGCCAGTATCTCGAGCGCCATATTGTATGTTATCGGGTCCTTATCCTTGAGCATCGTGGAAAGTTTCTGGTATACCTCTATTGCACAGCGTTCCCCTGCAATGTTCTGCTCCACTATCTTGCGAACGTGGGGATCTGAAGGTGCATCGTAGCCGCAGTTTGTAACCTTGTACCATTCCTCTGGTGTAAGCACCGGTGTGCCGCCAAGCTGGGTGATGCGGTCTGCAAGCATCCCGGCGTGCCTTAGTTCGTCATCGGCGTGCTCTATGAGTTCTGCGGTAACGGCTTCACGCATCTGGCCCTTGACGACCTTGGCCCCGAGCCAGTACTGGTAATAGGCCAGCCACTCGTCCGCCAACGCCTTGTTAAGCTCGGTAACGAGCTTGGAAACATCCATACCTATTATCTCGTTTCCTTTGGTTCCCATGTTAACTCCTTTCAGGGATTTGTATCACTATGAATTAATCCTTTACCTGAACAATATACAGGATTAATAAGCAGATGTCAAGAAATATCGTTTTAGGCTGATTCATAGGCTATACCGGGTAAGACTATTCCTTGAAACCAGAAAAACAACCTTTCCTGACAGGAGACTGTCTGATAAGTTCATTAAACCACAGGTTGACTTCGTCGCAAAGTAAACACGGATTGGCACATGTTTCCCGTAAAAGGTTTTGGCAAGTTCTTTACTTACAGAACCTACCTTTCTTTTTCCCCTCTGTACCTTGGGAAATTTCCTTTGGTAGCCGCTTCGCGTCCTGCAACCTCACAGGAATGGGAATAGAAACCGGTTTCTCTCAAGAATGAAAGAGAGCCTTTCACACTCCCTTATTCGTTATACTCTCCCCATTTTGGGCCCTTCCGATCTGTGGGAAGTGTTACATTCTGAGCCTCGGCCCAGTACTGGGCCGCCTGTTCCAGTTGAGGATTACCGCAGTTGAGGTAATCTGCCGCCATCTCTTCGGTTCCATAGATGTAGATAGCTCTCTCCAGTAAAGGTTCTGTTCCTTCTTCCCCCTTGCGGATATAAAAGGGGTAAGCACCCGCGATAATGTCTACGTTTTCGTCTTCGATTGCAGAATTAAGCGTACCTATAGCCCTTGGATGTTCGTTCATGGTTACAACGGTTGAATCGGTGCCCCTCAACGAGGTTTCGGTGTAAGTGATTGCCAGTTCTCCTAAAGCAAAAGCGGAGTTATACCTTACCCTTGAATCCTCGTCTTCCAGGGCAATAATCAATGGCCCAACCGCTGTAGTATCACCGATCTTTCCCAGGGCAAGAGCCGCGCCCCTGCGGGCTTCATCGCTCTTATTGTCCAGGGCCTCGATAAGAGGGTCGACCGCCTTATCGTCACCTATCTTTCCAAGGGCCTCTGCTGCAGCACCCTTTACGTTTCCATTCTCGTCATTTTCCAAAGCCTTCAAAAGGTTCCTGACGGCTGCCGGATCACCTATCTTCCCCAAGGCCTCTGCCGCCGCTTCACGAACGTCCCAGTACTCGTCTTTCTTCAACACCTTGGTCAGGGGTCTTACAGCGCTCGTGACGTTAGCTTCCCCTAAAGCCTCAGCCGCTTCCTGGCGAACCTGTACGTCTTCACTGTCAAGCTTGTTGATAAGTGTCTTTACGTCGGCTGTTTCAGCGACAACCATGATGGGCAGACAGGTTAGAACAGCCACGGCAACCAGCATTGCCTTGATAAGATTTCCCACGGTCCTACCATTCATGTTACCGTTCTCCTTTCAGTTTATTTACTACCTCAAGCTAAAACGTCGGCCTACTCGTATTGGCTTAACCAAATCGTTACGGGTTAAGCTTCGAGGCAGCCGACGCCTTAATACATATCTCGGTGCCTCCTCCAATAAATACCATTTCCGTTTTTCCTTACCATCCGCCGCCTGTATACTAAATCATAATGCCTTATCGGCTTTTGTCAAGCTCTTACGATAACATCCGCTGGATCAAATCACAATTTAACATCTGTATTCCATCCTAAAGGAAGCAAGATTCAGGCTTCAGGGTCTTGACCTGGAGCAAAATCTTAATATCATAGGACATAGGAGGATATGATGAATAAACGTTGCGTTATTGTAAGTCTTGTTCTGACCGGCGTGATTTTACTGCTTCCCGCATGCAAGAAGGAAGAGACGCCTATATCCGAGAAGAGAATCTACGCCACCATGAAGGTAATTGATAAGGGGGAGATGGTCTTCGAACTCACCCCTGATAAATCACCCAAAGCGGTAGAGCAGTTTGTGAATGTTGCAAACGAAGGCTTCTACAACAACCTGCTATTCTACCACGTATCGAAAGGAGGCGTGGTTCAATCAGGATGCCCGGGAAACGACGGATCAGGCCACCACAACAAGGCCGTTAAAGCGAGTATAGACACGGCTTATCACACCGCCCGAGGCGACCTTATGATGAACGCGCACTTTACCAGCGATCCGACCGCGGTTTCATCCCAGTTCATCATACTGAAGCAGCCTGCACCTGAACTCGACGGCAAACATCCCCTCATTGGAAGACTTATCGAAGGCGCCGCGGTCTTAGACAGCGTACATATCGGGGACACCCTGCTGACCGTTACTATAGAAGAACAAAAGAAATCGACTAACTAACCGAAGATAAAAGGTTCGGGAAGGGTTGACAATCCAGATACTAATCCTATAATAGTCCTATGATTTATTGGTGTTGTAAGGAGTGACGCTTGAGTGAAGTACTAACATATGTATGGAATGCCCTTATCGGTATAGTCGTTGAGTCGTGGAACCTGTTTGCCCAGATGGCTCCCTACCTCATCATAGGTTTCATCTTCGCGGGGATTTTGCACGTATTCGTCTCGGTCAAACGCATCTCCCGGCATCTTGGCAAGAGCAACTTCATCTCGGTTCTCAAGGCTACACTTTTCGGAATCCCCCTGCCCTTGTGTTCGTGTTCGGTAATACCGACCGTATCCACCCTTCACTCCTCGGGTGCAAGCAAGGGTGCTACACTTGCATTCCTGATATCTACTCCGACATCCGGGGTAGACTCCATACTTGCAACCTATTCCCTCCTAGGCCCGGTATTCACTATATATAGAATCTTTGCCTCCTTCGTCGCCGGTGTTTTTTCCGGAGTAAGCGCCAACATCTTCGACCGTAAGAAATCAGCCGACGAAAATGTTAAGAAAATCGCCTGTCCCGTGTGCGGCGAGCATACAGATGACCACCATCACTCCTTCGGGGCGCGCGTACGCGCGATGATTGCCTACTCGTTCGGTGAACTCGTCCGCGACATCGGCAAGTGGGTATTAATCGGTACACTGATCGGCGGCGCAATCGCCTACTTCGTTCCCGCAGGCCTCATCACCACCTACCTTTCATCGCCTATCCTTCAGATGCTTCTCATGCTTGTTCTCTCCATACCCCTCTATATCTGCGCTACAGGTTCGCTTCCCATAGCCGCCGCTTTGATAATGAAGGGCATCTCCCCGGGGGCGGCAATGGTCCTTTTAATCGCAGGACCGGCAACAAACGCTGTAACCTTAACCGTTGTCTCCAAGACCCTTGGCCGCCGCTCACTTATAATCTACTTGTCCTCGATTATAATCACCGCGCTTGGCATGGGCTTCCTGTTCGACCTTCTTCCCTGGTCTGCGCCCACCTCATCGGGCATGATGGTAGGTATGTTTGAATTTCCCCAAATCGTCAAGATTATAGCCGCAGTACTCATACTCGGTCTCATAGCCTATCAGATTGTCAGTGGAATCGTTGTCAAATCCAGACACAAGCGCCACGAGCACGAGTGCAAAGAGGAATCATCAAGCTGCTGTTCAGGGCATGGGCACGAGCCGGCGCGGAAGGATTAGGAAGGGTTTTGTAGGGGCAGTTCATGAACTGCCCCTACCGG
>WJJO01000301.1 GCA_014729665.1 Caldifarciminota bacterium | reverse complement strand
TCGCGGGACAGCGCAACCGCCAGCAGGAGATAACCGAGATTAGCCGTTCGCTCAAGGCCTTGGCAAAGGAGATCAACGCACCTGTGGTAGCCTTATCCCAGCTTTCGCGTCGACCCGAGATGCGTGAGGATAAGCGACCGCAGTTGGCGGACTTACGCGAGTCGGGCTCTATAGAGCAGGATGCGGATCTGGTATTACTCATTCATCGTCCCGGTTTTTACAAACCTGCAGAGGAAGAAGACCAGTCGGGCAGTCCAACCAAGGTAATAATCGCAAAACAGCGTAACGGCCCCACAGGAGAGGTTGATTTGGTATTTCTCAAACCAATAATGCGCTTCGAGAGTTATGTTGGAAGGGAAGACGACGTAGAACCTGAGGAAGTAGATGAAACCGAGGAGATAGACCTTTGATTAGGGATCTGGGAAGGTACCTGTTGTTCACCTTCAGGGCGTTCACAGGGATGGGCTACGTCTTAAAAAGGCCCAGATTGATCCTGAAACAGATATACTACCTCGGACTCCTGTCGCTTCCCGTCATCTCGTTTACCGCAATCTTCATGGGGATGGTCGTTGCCCTGATGGTTACCTACCAGCTTGAGGTCGGCCTGCCCAAGTTCTACGTGGGGGCGACAGGCGGAAGAACTATACTCATAGAGCTTGCGCCTGTAATCATCTCGCTGATAGTGGTTGCAAGGGTAGGCTCCAACATCACCGCGAGGATAGGCACAATGAAGGTAACAGAACAGGTCGACGCGCTGGAAACAATGGGCATCAACTCTGTCCACTACCTTGCCTTGCCCATATTCATAGCGGGGACAATCGTCGTCCCGGTTCTGGTCATCTACGGAAACCTTATCTCACTTGTAGCGGCCGCGGTATCTGCAAAGGTCATAGCAGACATCCCTATTGCAGACTACATATTCGGTCTGCGACGCTACGTGATATTAAACGACGTCCTGGGCGGGATGCTGAAGACCATCCTGTTCGGCCTGATAATGGGTTCTGTTTCTTCATACTACGGGTTCCGCAGCGAACTCGGGGCCGAAGGCGTGGGAAAGGCGGTAACGCAGTCGGTCGTAACCTCGGCGGCACTGATAATGATATTCGACTTCATAGTCGCTTTCTGGGTATTCAGGGTTTAGTATGGGATTATATATGAGAGCTTATGATGCGGCCTTAAGTTCGTCCCGGAGATCAAAGGACGTCCATCCTATACACGGCAGAAATCTCAAAGGAATCAAGACAGACCTTAATATTAAAAAAACCTCGTACTACCCCTCCGTCCTGCGATCTTTTTCGCTCTACGAAAAAGGAGCACTAAATGATTAAAGTTAAAAACCTCAGCAAAGACTTTCCCAGACAGAAGGTACTTACAGATATCGATTTCACGGCCAAGGACGGAAGGCGCGTGCTTATCCTGGGCAAATCCGGTTCGGGCAAGAGCGTGTTCCTGAAATGCATACTGGGTCTTCTGGTTCCGGACACGGGATACGTGGAGATAGACGGTACGGACGTATCCGCATTGATGGCCAAGCCAAGGCTCAAGCGCAAACTGACCCGGGTAAGGCAGAATATAGGCTACGTTTTCCAGGGTTCGGCGCTTCTGGATTCCCTAACCGTTGAGGAGAATATCGACCTCGCCCTGGAGTTCAAGAGGTTAAAGAAGAGCGAGCGCGACAGGATTATCAACGAGAAACTCAAACTCGTTGGGCTTTCCTCTAAGGTCAGAAGAAAATACCCGCAGCAGCTCTCGGGGGGGATGAAGAAGATGGTCGCCATTGCAAGGGCCATAGCCTCCGAGCCTAAGTATATCTTCTATGACGAACCTACGACGGGGCTCGATCCCGCAATGGTAGTAAGGATAACGAAGTTAATTATCGAACTAAGCGAACGCCTGGACATTACGTCCCTGATAGTTACGCACGACATGGGGCTTGCCAGGCGCGCAGGACAAGACGTGTACTTCTTAAAAAATTACACCCTCAGTCGAACAAAGAAGTCGACTCGATTGGAGGAACTGTATGAATGACGAACGCCGGCGTGAGATAGCGGCAGGCATTTTCCTGTTCTTCGGCCTGCTGATCTTGCTTTTCGGCATCAGCTGGTTAAAGGATTACTGGTCGCTTCGTAAAACATACGAAGTCAAGGTTACCTTCAAGGACATCACGAGTCTGAGGATGAGTGATCCTGTCGATATAGCAGGGGTCATCAAGGGCAAGGTAACAGACGTCGAAATCCGCGATAAGGATATACTCGTGACCCTGAATATCGAGGAAGACATGGAGATACCCGTAGACTCGCGGATATCGATGCGCACTCGCTCGATATTCACCGGGGAACGCTTCATCAAGGTCGACCTCGGTGAATCGGATAGTATGGCACGAAACTATCCCGGGCACGTATTCGAAGGGATGTACATAGACGACTTCTCCCTCGAACACCTGCAGAGAACCTTGATAAGGATAGAAGCCCTGCTGTCTCAGCTGGAGATAGAGGGGATTCAAAAGGTCATAGAGGAAGGATTGGGTGATATTTTTACCGAGGCCAAGGAAGGTATCGAACCGATTGCCGAGCGGGGAGAAAAGATGGGCGAAGCCATCGACGACCTTGCATCGGCCTCAGAAAGCCTTGAGGAACTGCTTGCCCGGCTGGAGCAGGGAGAAGGCTCACTGGGAAAACTACTCGAGGACGATACCGTTTACGTCAACATCAAAGAGGCCTCAGAAGAGTTAAAGTTATTAATCGAAGACATCCGGGAGAACCCGGATAGGTACATAAACTTAAAGGTATTTTGAGCAAACGCGAATCGAGCTTCGTATGCCAGAACTGCGGATACGAAGCCTCCCGCTGGTTAGGGCGCTGCCCTTCGTGCGGCGAATGGAACACGATGGTCGAAGAACGAACGGTCAAAAAAAGGCATCCTGGCCGGCAGGCAAGCAAGGACGCAGTAAAACCCGTTACCCTTGGTCAGGTCAAGGCAGACGAAAGACCCCGTGTTACGACCGCACATCCCGAACTCGACCGCGTCCTGGGCGGAGGCCTGGTCCACGGTTCATTGATACTGCTCGGCGGAGACCCCGGGATTGGTAAATCCACGCTCGCACTTCAGCTTTCTGCAAGGCTTGCAGACGGGATGAAGGTTCTCTATGTATCAGGCGAGGAGTCGGCCCTGCAGCTTAAGCTTCGTACCGAAAGGCTGGGGCTTTCCACAGACGAACTCTACATCCTGACCGAAACCGACGCAGAGGAGATTGAGGCCAGTGTTGCCGATATCTGCCCGGGATTCCTGGTCATAGATTCCATTCAAACCATGACGACAGCCGCGCTGTCAGGGGCCGCGGGCTCTGTCGGACAGGTACGCGAGGTAGCGGCCCGGTTCCAGCGCCTGGCAAAACGTCAGGGAATAACCACCCTCATCATAGGACACGTTACAAAGGTCGGAACCATAGCAGGTCCCCGGACCCTCGAACACGTTGTCGATACCGTGCTGTACTTCGAGGGTGAACGCTTCGAGCAGTACCGGATACTCAGGGCCGTGAAGAACCGGTTCGGTTCGACCAACGAGATAGGCCTGTTCGAGATGACCTCCAGGGGCCTTGCCGATATTGATAATCCCTCCTTCATCTTCCTTACCGAAGGTGCGGAACGTCCTGCAGGTGCGGCCGTAACGGTCGTACTGGAAGGAACCCGTCCCCTTGTAGTCGAGGTGCAGGGCCTTACGGCGCCCACGCCTTTTTCCATTCCCCAAAGGGTTACCACGGGTTTTCCTCACCGCAGGTTCGCTATGCTTCTGGCGGTACTTGCAAGGAGGGGCGGGGTATCGGCCCTGAATCTGGATACCTATCTCAACGTGGTCGGCGGGATATCCATCGACGAGCCTTCGTGCGACCTTGCGGTCATTGCAGCGATTGCAGGTTCCCTTTCGGACCGAAAACTTCCCAGCGACCTGGTTCTGTTCGGCGAGATAGGCCTCGGCGGAGAGGTAAGGGGTGTTGCCCAGGCAGATGTAAGGCTGAAGGAAGCCGGGAGACTGGGTTTTACACAAGCCATAGTCCCGAAACGCAACCTGAAGAAGGTTAAGGGTCTTGAGGTTATACCTGCGGGAACGATTCGCGACGTGCTCGAATACCTGGAGAAGTTTTGAAGGAGTAGGTAATGTTCTTTAGAAAAGAAAAATACGTAATCGAACGGAATGCGCTTGTGGACGGGCGTGTAATATCCCTGTTTGAATTTCAGGTTCTTAAGGGCAAGGTATACGTACCATCGGCTACCGACAATCAGGTTTCATCTGTTACCAGGCTCGAAAAATGCCCGGGCGTTAAGATTCAGTACGTCGATGACATGAAAACCAGCGAGGAGGCTTTAGCCTTCGCACGCAGCAAGAAGGCGGTTCTTTTCAAACTATCAAAGGAACTAAACGCAGAAAAGCTCCGCAAGGAAGGAATAAGGGTCGTCGACATAGACGCCCTTTTCGAGAGATTCGTACCCCATTTCAGGCCCGGAGACGAAACCGTAGTAAGGGTAGTCAAACGCGGCAAGGGTCCGGCCGAGGGTGTAGGCTACTTCTCGAACGGAATAAAGGTAGTCATCGAAGAAGGAGCCG
>WJJO01000300.1 GCA_014729665.1 Caldifarciminota bacterium | reverse complement strand
TATTAATGCTGTCATCCATGTCAAGCAGTTTCCCTGAGCATCAGCCGTTTCAAAAATATCGATAGCATTTATAACCCCTTTTCCAGTTCAGCTTAATTAAGGCAGAAAAATACATTCTCGGATTCAACTGCCAACCATGGCTTTATGGACAAGTTCCTCAATCTCCTGAACGATCTTGCGTTTTACATCTAACGCCTTCAAGGCAAGGAACCGTTCCTTTCCGTTCCTCCAGTTGTATGCAATTTTGTACAGGAACCCCAGTTTCTTTTCGTAATCGACCGGTTCACCTTCCGGGCCGGTGGTAAGGTTGGCATAGGCCAGTATCTTGGCCTCCAGCGGCAGGTGAGATGACAGAGGAAAAACGTGCTCGCGAACCAGAGCGGCGATACTTACCAGGCCGTACTCCTCCAGGAGGTCGGCGCTTGCCTTCCCGTGGTCCAGTCCGTGGGGTCCAACCAGGCCAATATCGTGAAGTATTGCCCCGACTACTATGAGTTCGAGGTTCAGGATATGTCCGCTCGAGGCAAGCATTCGTGCAACCGATTCGGCGCGTCTGGCAACACCTTCGGAGTGTTTGATAAGACTGTCGCCGAGTCCTGCATCTCGAATAAGCTTCCGGGCCTCGTTCCGGGTTATCGAATCCATTTTGAAAGTTTCTTCGGAATTAACAAAATGTCAATCGTGAGTTCAACAATGAAGTGCAACACCCTGGAAAGCGAGAGGGATTTCGTTATTCTGAGGATGTATGCACAATATTCATAGATATCTTGGGTTGGAGGAAAGAAAGGTTATCCTGCTCAGTATCCTTCGCAGTAGCGGGCGAAGTTCCTGAGTATCCTTTTCCCGTCGGTCTTGGCAATTGCGGTGTAAATGCCCTCGAATCCGCCGGCATCGACCACTACATTGCTGCAAAAATGCACTCTTGTTAAATCCGGAGCAAGTGATTCCAGGCGCCAGAGGCATTTCGAGCTTTCAAACTTGATGGGTAACGGGGATTCTATTATGTACTTTGTAGTGGAAGCACCTATCTTGACCCCTTCCTCGACTATCCACTTGTAGTTGGTTACCTCTGCGTGAAGGAATGGAAAATCACCTATGTACCGCACGGAGTACCAGTTATCGCCGCCACCGAGGGAATCTATGCTTTTCAGGTTATCGACGTATTCTTTGATATGTTTAAATTCCCAAAGCAGCGGCCATACTTCCGAACTGCACCGTTCGATATCCACCGATGCAATCACCGTGAACTCCTTGCCGTCCCTGTAAACCTCCGCCTTCGGTGCGGTAAGGGATAACAGCCACAGCAGAAGGCTAATCATTACCGGATTTCCTGCGCAAGTGTAAATCGATTAGTCCCCCTGTTTTTAGTCACTAAGGAATTTATCCGTCATCTCCGCAACCATCGCGTATCGCGAACGTGTCCCGTCAAGATCGCGTGTATCCCTGTAGACCTGCTTATCCAGTTGATTGTCCTTGTCCCCGCCGGGCCAGATGCGCCATGAATCGTTGTCTATTACGTCTGCCACGACAAGTTTACCTTCATCACTACGTCCGAACTCTATCTTGAGATCGATGAGTTTTACGTCCTGCGCTGCCCAGGCCTCGAACAGGATATCGAACACCTCGCGGCCCGTGCTTTCGCAAAACTCAATCTCCTTTTTTGTAAGCATCGGCTCGATATCCTCGATAACGTTCTTATCTGACACGGGCTCCTTAGCCGGATGAAGGTGCCAACGTTCCTTGCCGAAGGTTACTATCGGATCGTGCCTCGAATCATCCTTGATAAAGAACTCAACCGGACGCGGATCGAAATCCATACCTTCCTCTGCAAGGGGATTGCGTTTCAGATACGAACCTGTGGCTGTACCCCTGACAACGATCTCTAAAGGAATCATCTCACAGCGCTTGCACTTTAAAGCGTAATCGTCTATCCTGCCCAGGTAATGCGTGGGAACACCCTTTCGATTCAGGAGCTCGAATACGTTTGCGGTGGTTCTGTTAGCAAACGACGCCTTACCCTTGATTACGTCGTGCTGGTCGCCGTCGCCTGAGGTAATATCGTCCTTCGAGACCATCTTGACCGTGCCGTCACCCATGTCGTAGATGATCTTCGTCTTGCCTTCTATAAGCTTATCCATCTTTTTATTCTCTCCATTACTGCCCGAAAGTCAACCCGATATAAGGTGTTAGTCCTCATCATCTGAAGATGCTCAATCGGGATTACTAAACTCCTGTTTTATGACCGGTCATCTTCTCGCTTATCTCCCAGAGTATTCGGGCAGCACTGGTATCGTGGGAAGCTGCTGATGACCTGACAGGTTCCTTATGCTCGAAGTAGTTTCCGCTGACCCCTTCCACTTCGTCAGAGGATGCAAGCCAGATAAGCGGTTCTGCAGCCTTCTGTGGATTTTTAGCCATTTTGGAAACCATCCAGCGCATCAACGGTCCGAACCCTCCCGGCTGCATCCCCAGACCGGTTGCTGTGAATCCCGGGTTGTAGGCGTTAACGGTAACGCCTGTATCCTCCAATCTTCGGGCCAGTTCGTATGTAAAAAGCAGATTTGCAAGTTTTGACCGTCCATAGGCCTTGAACCCCTTATAGAATTCCATTGTCTGCAGATCGTCAAAGGGCATCTGTCTTTCCCTTGCATGGATGCCTGATGTAAGATTTATTATCCTTGCAGGTGCGCTTGATTTTATCGCATCCATCAGGAGATTGGTCACCAGGAAGTAGGAAAGGTGATTGAGTGCGAACGTAAGCTCGAGTCCGTCAGCGGTTTCTTCGCGTCTGGTAAAAAAACCGCCTGCGTCGTTGACAAGTACGTGGAGTGTATCG
>WJJO01000299.1 GCA_014729665.1 Caldifarciminota bacterium | reverse complement strand
GCATAAGGGTGATAGCCCGCATGGTCTGTTTCAAGGACGAGATGGTTGCAGATGAATCCGACTGGGCCGTGTATCGCTCGGGCGGCGGCATATGGGCGGATGCAGGTGGTGCAACCTGGCTTAACGCCTTCGACGAAGATACCTGGTACTACCTGGCCTCTATAGCCCGTGAACTGGTGGACTTCGGTTTCGACGAGATACAACTCGATTACGTCCGCTTCCCCACGGACGGCGACGTTCTCAGCTGCGTATTCTACGGAACCAAGGGGAGAATCAAGGAGGAAGCTATCGAGGGATTCTTAAAGGTAATGCGGGACAGCGTTACCGTGCCCCTTTCGGTGGACGTGTTCGGTTACGCTGCATGGAGAACACTCAAACTCGAGGGGCAGGAGCTTTCAAGGATATCACCTCACGTAGACTACATCTGTCCTATGCTGTACCCCTCCCACTTCTCTCCCATGTTTCTTAAGGGATGGAAGAACCGGGAGTACTGGGTATATTCCAGAAGCGTACACAGTGCATTCAATCTCATGGGTGAAGACAAGGCGGATATCGTTACCTACGTACAGGGATTCTCATGGAATGCACCGGGCTACGGTCCGGACTACATATTCGACCAGATGATGGCCTCACTGAACGCTGGCGCCGCCGGCTTTTTCATCTGGAACGCCTCGGGTAATTACCTGCCGGCCTTTTCCGCCCTCAGTCGGGGCGGAAGTTCACTCCGAGAGATAGACGTTCAGACGACCCGAGATACCCATATGAGAAGTATACCGCCTCCAGAGTTAGATGAATTACCTCCGTTGCCTCATATTCGTACCCGATGCCTATACTCCATCCTCCCCATTCGCCCAGATGATAACCTGAGCGATATCCACCGTGAACAATAAAACCTGAAGACCCTCCCATCTCCTCGAAAGGCAGGAATCCCAGTTTCCCCTCCGCTCCGATAGCCAGACTCGGGGGTTCGTCAATAGGCCAGATGAGATCGGAGGCAAATAACAGGTGGCTGCGGCCTGACGGGAAGTAAAGGGCAAGACCGCCTCGTGCGGTGGTCGGTGCAAACTCAACATCACTCTCGAATATCCGGGGTGTACCCAGATGCTGAAGCAGAAGACCGAAGTATACAAACTTGGTCGGATTAATCTTTAAGCCAAAATCACCGAGGACCGAATGAGCGGCTGAGTTGGCTATCCTGGAGCGGATGAACTTACCGGTAACACCTAAGGATAAATAACTGTTGAACTTCCAGCCCACACCCACCGCACCTAATGCGTCGTATATACGGAACTCCCCCTGTTCGTTGCCGTACTCGTCACGGGCGACGTCGGTGGTGGAAAGGTACGATCCTGCTAATCCGATACCTATCCTGCCCTTGGGCTCTACCGAAAAAACCGTAGCCCCCGATATGTAGGAAACATCCTCGAACAGGGTCATTATCATGCCCGAAACGTCAAATTGAAGCCCCATCATCCCGATACCCGCGGGGTTGTAGAACATGGCGTTGGCGTCGTCTGAAACCGCGGTATACGCCTCGCCCATTGCAACCGGACGCGTGCCTACACCGAGCTTCAAAAAAGGCATCCCTATCGTCGCTCCCTGACCTGAAACCAACAGGGCGAGGTTTACTATTAACCCGATCACCCGTAACACACCTTTCCAGAAAGTTCAATCTGATAGCATCCGGTTACTACTCTCCGACTTACACAGGGTATATCGTAAACTGCCTGTAACAAAGGTACTACCATAGGAATGAAACTGATATCTCCGGGATTAGCCTGCCTCCGTAACTTGCCCGGGTGGCCAGCGATACAGCCCATGCATCGCGGTTAAGGAGAAGGGAGATAGATGCATGCCCTGCATATCCGAATCCCATCAGGGGTTCGGTGTGATCTGCAAGGTCATCTACCAGTTGACCCGAGGCATACGCAGCCGTACCACCCAGGGAAAATACCGGTCTTAACGAACCTGAAAAAGGTGACCAGATGATATCCGCCCCTCCTCCACCCGAAAAGTTGATATCGTAGGTATTGGAAGATGAGTAGGCGTAGAAATCGGCTGGGCCCTGCAGCCAGATGCGAGGACGTATTCCGATGTTCTCTGTTAGATTAAGGCTGGTTGCCGCGTCTGCGGTAAGGGGCAGACCTGTCACGGCACCGGTCTTGAAAGGGGCGGTAAGGACGCCTATTCCGAAAGAAAACCCCTTCATCTTGATGCAAATCTCGGGTTCCAGAAACGCAACGTATCCCTGATAAGGGGATTCGGCAAGCAGCAGTCCGCGTACCGATCCGGTTAAGCCTTTTTCACTTACATCGAAGGACGGATCTATGCCGGCAGCTAAAGCCCCAAGATTGTCCTGGGGGAAGAAACCTCCCAGAAATAAAATCGATAATATTACACCCATGAGATGATTATAGGGTTGGTATAATATATGTCAATACGGACGACTAATGAAGAAGGACTGCCTTGGCAACCAGTGTTCTTCCCTGAGTAACCAGTGTAACGAAGTAAGAACCTGCGGGTAGTTGCGAAGTATCCCATGATATGGAATGCTGACCTTGCGTCATGTTTCCGCGATAGAGCCCCTGGATCCTTCTACCCGCCGCGTCCCAGACAACCAGACGAACAATCCCCGAGCAGGGGATGCTGAACCTGACGGTACTGTTTTCATCTATCTCAAGAGCAGTCGGTAGTATGCGTGGATGGTTTTCTTCAACCCCTTCCCTCCCGAAAAGCCTGAGTGCCGGATCACCGTAGTAGTTGTATCCATAGGCGTTGCAGAAATCCCCTATACTGGAACATTCTGACCAGTAACGGCTGCGGGCGTCGGCTAACGCATCACCGATTACATAATCGTAAGATTCGGATTCGTTGTATAGATTATCTAAATAGTAATAACACAGATCGTAGTCTCCGCCGTCACCCGGTGCATCCCAGTCGTCCTGCGCTCCCCAAGCCACACGGGTACAAGCGAGAACACCTGCACTCCCGTTACTCAGAAGCGCCTGAGCCAGGCACGTACCGGTCTCCGGATGTCCGCACAGACACGACAGAAGAACCGCCGCATTGGGATGGGAACTGTTGAGTTGAGGAGCGTCGGATTTCTCTAAACCTACTACGCTTTCTATCTCACCCCAATCCGGTATACTGTCTTCGTTCTCATCTATCCAAACCGTCCTCAAGATACTACCTTCGGTACCGTGACTCGACTCTATGAAAAGTCCGACATCATTGTCAGCCAGTGCCGAAATCAGATTGGATTGAGTGTATGGGAGATCGCAGTCGAATTCGGATGGACTAGCGCCTTCTTTTTCGTAAAGGGTTATGGCTTTTGAACGGTTAATTATCCCGTTATTCATGATCGCTTCCATGTAGTAGGAATCATCCCATTTATCACTATACGTGTAATACCCGAGGATCCCGCCCACGACTACCGAACCTCCCTTATATGCATCATCCATGCTTTTATCATAGGCTACGAATCCCTGGAGGGCGTCTGAAACCTTTTCAGCCGATGAGGAGTTGATACGACCAACGTAGAGTTCCGGCTCCAGATCAGCCGCGTCCTGTGGATTCTTAGAGCCGTTCATTACTAATGTCTCGCCGTAGTAGGAATCGGCATCCAGGTTCCACGATGCCGAATCAGGCTCGGAAAGACCGGAATAATACAGGTCTGAAGGATGAGGGTAAAAATCATCGTATTTCATCCAGGAAGGGGCATAATTGTCGTTAAACAGGGTCAGTGTTCGCCACGGTATGTCCCAATGGTGCCCTATTATCAGCAAATACTGGTAATTAGCCACATGCTCACGCAGCCAGTTCCGGACCTTCTCTTGGATATCTGCACCTTCGGTTCCGGCATCGATCTCCTGAATCGTGACGACGATCACGTGAAACCCGGTTTTTTCCCTCCAGGAAACGTATGATCCAGTAAGGGACACCAAATCTTCGGTTGTGATAATAATCATCCCCCTGGTTGGGGATAGTCGCCGGGATGGTCGATACCATTCACGCGCTTGAGCCTTGTTGTAAACCTCGGCGGGTACGTCCGGATGAATGGTGCCTTTATCAAGAAAGTCCTGTATGAATCCGGAGGCTTCGTTACCTAAAGGTTCGTAGTCGATGGTAAGGGTCAGGTTTTCTGCAGCCGAAAGCCTGCGAGTGGCAGGATCGTATAAAAACGGATTAAACCTGACGGTAACCAGTGAGTACTCCCTGCGATGTCCGGCAGATTGTATAAGCCCGAGTTTCGTTGACAGTTTCTCGACGCCCGAGTAGACGCGTTCGTAGTTCTTCTCATAAATCGAGTTAAGCTCTCGGGCCAACTCCTGCGAAGCAGAACGCGGCAGCTGAGGTCTTGAGGCTTCTATCGCGTATTCGCCCGGGATTACCTTGCGAGAGCCTGTGACATCAACGTTTTTTACCCTAGTTCCGGGTGGAAGCGCGAAGGTACAGGTCAACAAGGGCAGACGCGGATAGCCGGGCAGGTTCTCCCCTGAGGCTTCTTCCATCCGGATTCTAGTCGTGCCGTCCTCTGACTTTGACAGCTCGCTGGAAGGTATCTCGATATTAAAGGTTAACGAACCACCTTGATTAAATACCGATACTCCATCTGCACCCAAGGATATTGAGGGTAATATTATCAACCAAATAAACCTGATTCTGTTCATCAGAACCTCCTTTTATTAAAATATAGGCTCGAAGTAAACCAAGTCAACCCTGAATTTTTATACCGTGATTTCGCTTCCAGTGAAATGTAAGCATGTAGGGGCGATTCATGAATCGCCCCTGCTGAACTATGTGTTTCTACAACTCTACTAAGGGAAGCGGGCACCCGGTGGGCCGATAAGCCGAATTCTAGTGCCCCACGAGATTACTTCGTACTCTCGCGGTGACCCCAATAGCATTTTATGACTATCCTTAATGAATACTATGATCTAAGTTAAAAGAAAGTGTCCGGCAGACCGATAAGCCGAATTCTGTCGAGGATGGCCATTTATCTAGGGCCAGCGCGTTGCCGCGGGCCTCTTGCAGTCTACCCGTAAGGTTCGGCTGTGCCGAACCTTTTTAGGAGAATCCAGCTACGCTGGCTTCTCCACGAGGGAACACAACCGAGGGCGGGCAACCCATCCTTACTGCTTGACCTTGCTCCGGGTGGAGTTTACCGTGCCCCGGGTGTTGCCATCCGGGCGGTGCGCTCTTACCGCACCCTTTCACCATCGCCGTCGTCTGATAGACGCTTAGGCAGTCTGCTCTCTGTGGCACTGGTCGAGGATTGCTCCTCCCGGCCGTTAGCCGGCACCCTGCCCTGTGGAGTTCGGACTTTCCTCCTAAAATCGACTCTCAAAAAACAACTCCCCGGGGTTTCGCAAAGTTAATAACTTAAAAAACCTCGCAAAGTTGACTCGAAAAGTCAACTTAGGCGGCCACCTGGCCCACCGGACACAAGTTTAATTGTAGAGCCTAGGGAAGGTTTGTCAAGGAATCACTATCTGAGAGGCAACACTAAAAAATCTCAAACCTTTACTCATCCCTTCTTTCCAATTTATTAACAAAATCGGTAACCTTGACCTCGGGATGGTGATACCTCGTCGCATACTCCACGATTTTACCCGAAATTGCGTTTTCAGGACACCATTTGAAACATGTATTACAGTTCTCACAGAGATGCAACCAGCGGGGTTTGCCGTCGGTGATTTCGATGTTTGCCACAGGACACACCCTCGTGCATATACCGCATGAGTTGCAGTTTTCCGTAACTCGGAAGCTTCTGTCGGCCAGAGGCACTAGATCGTAAAACCTTTTCCTGAATTCTCCGGCCAGTTTCCTGAACCTTGCCATGAACATGAGCCTTCGTAACGGAAGAAGGATAGCCCTCAGGAATTTTGAGAATGGAGACAATATCTCGAGTGTTCCTTCCTTGCGACTGGATACGTAGCTGGTGATTTCTGTAAGCTTGCGCTTCCAGTCTCGATATACCTTCTCCTGTTCTTTGCCCATTTCAGGATAGGAGGCGGGATCGTCCAGCGCTTTCCCGAGAAACGCCTTCTTGAGTTTTGCCGATACGGGATAGGGAACGTCCAGATATACCGTGAACCCTCCGGAGAGTATCCCTCCTTGATGCTCCAGATGCCTTGCTAGGTGCTCCAT
>WJJO01000298.1 GCA_014729665.1 Caldifarciminota bacterium | reverse complement strand
TAGTATGACCATCCCTCCAGGGAGAACTCGTGCGACCATATGTCGCCTTCGTCATCGGTCTCCTCCGCACCCTGCCCCACGTGGATTACCGTGAAGATATCCACGTAGCCGTCCCCGTCGTTGTCGTAGATGGAGTAATCGACGTAGGGATCCGATTTCCTGCATGCCTCGTATACTAAAAGTCCGGCGCTGCGTTCGTAGTCGTTGCCGATACCGTACTCGTCGTTGGCGTAGCGGGAAGAGCTGTAATCGGCCGTGTAAGGTCCGTAGACCTGACCCCCGAGGTCAACCTTGCCGTAGGAAACCTCGGTATAGTAATCGTGAGCAGTACCCGTATCCCAGGGACCGTCGAAAAGCATCTGCTGGAAATCGGCTGAATCGTATTCTGCATCAACGTCGGTGTATTCCATGATGATTACCGGGAAATACTTTTCACCTTCAACCGCCATTATCTTTGCCTCTGCCGGAGATTCCCGCACGACCGCCTGGCAGCGGTTAAGCTCCATCTGGTTATATCGCTCCCTGACCTGAGCCGGAAAATCTATCCCCGGTGCAGGCGGCATAGCCAAAAGGCTCGCAATAACAACGACAAGCAGGGGATTCATATCATTTCTTAGGCGACTGCTCCTTCTCCTTCATCGAACATCGCCCTTCGAAGAAAACGTTATCCTGAATAACCAGCCCTTTACAGGTTATATCACCGGTCAGATAGGCCCCGGAATTCATCTCAACCTTTCCCTGGGCATAAACGTTGCCTTCGATCCTGCCTGCAATGAATGCATCACGGCACCTTACATCCCCTTTCACCTGCGCGCTTGAACCCGCAGAAAAGGTGTCGGATACGGTTATGTTACCCCCGATATGTCCATCGATCCGAAGACCGCCTTTTGCCTTGATGCTTCCGGATATTACCGTTTCCTTTCCTATTATAGTATCCGTGTGCTTTCCCTCTTTGGTGTTGGCCATTAGGCTCCTCCTTTGGATTTTTTCATCTTTTCGTCTAAAACATTCTTCACAACCGGTATAGCAAAAAACGCTACAGCAACATAAACCCTTCTCATCATTGGCTTCGACCCTTATATTCCCTGCCCAGAACAAGCATCTGGGACGGGTCGATTGCCTTACCCTTATGACGCACCTCGAAATGAAGATGGGGTGCGCTCGACATGCCCGTATTCCCCACAAAACCAACTATCTGGTTCATCTTAACCTTATCGCCCTTTTTCACCACAACGTTCTTCAGATGCGCATAAAAGGTTTCATAGTACTTGCCATGACGGATCTTGATGTAATTTCCGTAAAGGGTGCTGTCATAGCCCACCTCGATTATTACCCCGTCCGACGTGGCAAAGCAGGGTTTCCCTTCTGAGGTGGCAAAATCTATGCCCGGATGCGAAGCCGAATACTTCTGTGTAATCTTGAATCCCACCGTCGGGTAAACCTGTGGATAGAACAAATCGATATCATCCTCCTTGGTGGAATCTTCGGATTCAAGGGTATCGGTCGAGTCGGGAAGCTCAGGGATCACGGGTTCGTACTTGAGGACCACATCGGTTATATCCAGGGTATCCGGTGCCTTCTTTAATCCTAGCATAATCCGTACCCTGTCCAATCCCTTCTCACCCTGGGCAAGCTCCTCCTGCAGCTCGGGCAAACGGGCAAGAGCGGTATCAAGTCTCGCCGCCTTTGTCCTCAAGGCCTCCACCTCAGCCCAGTCAATATAGGTTTTTAATGAAAAACCAAGCATAACTACAACCCCCGCCACGAATAGACCTATGGCGGAAAGTATCCCGACAACCGCACCAAGGGAATACGTGCGGGCAAAGGAACTCGAAGAGTAGCTGGTTGAAATATGAATCGATATCTTTTTAGGCAACTTAGGACTCATAGCTATCCTGCCTTTCCCCCTGAAGAAAGTGTTTTTACTAATTCCTTAAGATCGTCAAAATCCGAAATGCAGGCCTTTTCGATCCGGGTACCATTATAATCCAAAGCAATACCCAGCACAAGGGAGGGCAATCCGGATCTTGACAGAACGTCCGCGGCGGAGAAGTTTTCAGGTCTAACAGCCTTTTGAAGCTTTACCCCAAGGTTCTCGGTGAAACCTGCAAGTTCTCTTTCCCAAGAATGCGGGGCAATACTCTGACGGGAACGCAACAGTATAACAGTACCCATGCCGGCGTTTATATCTCCGGATGACTTGAGGACCTCAAGGGTGTAGCACCTCTCAATATCCAGCCCGTCCAGGGCAGCCAGCAAACCGGCCGCCTTGATGTATCTTCCCGTATAGAAGCAGAATGCAACGGGATGGCTGAAATCAATCCCGTTGGCTGCCTCTAACAGGACGGCGGCAGGTAAACGATCAGACAGGGCTGAGGCGAAAACGGCTTCTGATGAGTACTCGAACTCAGGTTTCGGAACGATGTATGTTCCCATCCCTGCATAACCTTTCCCCAGTGATTCGGCCTCTTGTTTTTTCCCATCGTCGTTTGAAGAAATACGGTAAATATCGGTGTTCTCATCAATACCCCAGCCTTGACCGAGTTTATTCCCCGCAGGCAGGGGCTTGAGGTGTAGGATTCCCTTTTGATCCATGTGTTCGACCATCCATCCGGGTTGATCCATATGTGCGCAAAAGACATACCTCGGTCCTTCTGGTCCGCCAAGCGCAATAACGTTACCCAGGGCATCCACCTCCACCTGCATCCCGGATTCTTTAGCCCTTTTTGCAACGATAGCAGCTACCGACTTTTCACGGCCTGTCGGACCGAATGCCATACACAGTTCCTTTAGGGCTTCCAGATTCAAGACAAAACCTCACGCAGCTGGTCTTTTACGGATTTCACAAGTCTGATAGTATTAATTATATCCTTTCGATAAGCTAATGCAACCGGAGAATGTATATAACGGCATGGAACTGCAAGAACGACCGGTGCCAAGGCCTTTACCCTTACCGCCGCCCCGGCATCCGTACCTCCTATCAGGGGACGCTTATACTGCCAGGGTATACCGCCCTTGTCCGCTGTTTCGGTCAGGAGTTCGGTTATATCCTGGTTTGCCGAAACCGACCAGTCGAGGATAGTAATGACCGGACCTTTACCCATAAAAGGGTTGCGTGCAACGTCGGCTGCGGGCGGAATATCACCTGCACCCGTTCCTTCAAGCACCATCATCAAATCCGGTCTTACACGTGCCGCGGCCAGCCTTCCGCCCCTTAGACCTACCTCCTCCTGCACCGTCCAGACAAAGGTAACCGGAAGATTAAAGTCTTCCTTGATTAATTCGGCCATCATGTAGCAGCCTGCACGATCGTCGAACGCCTTTGCCTGCAGGATATCTCCTCGAGATTCGAACATAGTATCAAAGACTATCGGGGCACCCGGTTCACAGTAACGTTCGGCCTGAGAACGAGAACTCGCGCCTATGTCTATGCGCATGTCCTTGATAGGTATAAGTTTCTTCTCCTCCTTATCCAGATGAACAGGTTTTGCGCATATTACACCGGGTGTCTTATCCTTTCCGATCCTGACCCTTTTAGCCATCAGGGCCCTCGGATCGATCCCGCCTACCGCCATAAACCTTATGAATCCACCTTCATCTACCCTTTTAACCATAAGACCGACCTCGTCGGTGTGTGCGGCGAACATCAGATGGGGACCTTTCTTTTCCGCTCCCTTGGTCATGAATAGATTGCCCAGATGGTCAACGTAAACCGAATCGGCAAAGATACCGACCTCTTTTTGAATTATCTCGCGAACCTCGTCTTCATAACCGGACACACCGGGTGCATCGCATAATCGCTTCAGAAGCTCCATAAATCTCCATCCTGCAAGGCTTTTGAGATAAGCTTGAGGCAAGTATCCACGTCGTCTAAATCGACAACCTCAACCGGGGAATGCATGTAACGCAGGGGTATCGATACGAGCACGGCGGGTATACCCTGTCCGGATACACTCAACACATCCGCCTCGGTACCGGTAGAACGAACCAAAGGCTCAAGCGTGTAATCTATCCCCAACCGCGAAGCCAATCCCCTCAAATATTCCAGATGCAGGCGGGAGAGTATAGGTCCCTTCCCGAGTACAGGGCCTTTACCGAGTTCAAACGTCCCGTCATCCTGACTCGAATCGCTTCCGAAGGTTGCATCTGCGACCATGGCAAAACGAACATCCTCTTCCGGAGCGGAGACACTCCTGCCTGCATAACCGGCCCCGAACATCACCCCCTCTTCCTGGGTAGTCGCATGGAAACGCAAACGTCCTGGAATCTGTCTATCCATCAACTCCGAGGTTAAAAGAAGGGCAAGAAAAACGCCAACCTTGTTATCCAGACCCGGACCTGCAACCCTGGTTCCTTGAAGCATTACCGGTTTCGTATCCCAGACACATAAGCTACCTACGGGTACAAG
>WJJO01000025.1 GCA_014729665.1 Caldifarciminota bacterium | reverse complement strand
CTCCTTGGGCATGCTCATGACCTCGAGACCGGGATGGTTCCGGAGTGTTTCGATATCTCCCTTTCGCTTATACCCGAACCTGAAGGTCTTACCCACGAGGATGAAACCTACGTTGCGGGTTAGTAGTTGGTTTTCGATGAAATATGCCGGTGAGATCTCACGGGTTTTTGAAAAATCCAATGAAACCACTTCTTCCACTCCGCATTCATGGAGTTTGCCGATCTTTTCTTCAGGTGTTGAAAGGATGAAATGGAAGTGGGGATTGAAGTAAAGGGCGGGAAGGGGATCGAATGTAACTGCGATCGGAGCCATGTTGCGTTTCCGGGCTTGGGAAACCAGGGCGGATATCAAGGTTGCATGCCCTCGATGCACCCCGTCGAATACGCCGATTACCGCAGCCTTTCTTTTCTCAGACACCTTCTGCATCGTCAGAAACCTTCTGAATCGTCTGTATATAGAAGCCGGCGGGAACGGAGCCTGCCGTCTTGCGGTTTGCACAAGAATGCGCGGGATTTATCGGCGGTGTAGAGGATAGACAGCGGGAAATCTTGCAGTTCGGTGTAGGCGTTTTCATCCAAGGGCTTCCCCTGGATTAACATCTCAGCCTCGACATATGAGATGCGGGCCCGGGGCAGGTGGGAAAGGAGTTCTAAGACGGAGATCATCTTGTCTGCAACCGAATCTTTTGATAATTCATCGAGACCGAGTGCGTCATCTGCGGCGAATTGACCTATACGCGTTCGAACCAGGGAAGAAAGTGATGCCGGGACACCGAGTATCCCGCCGATTTCCCGGGCAAGCGAGCGGATATAGGTTCCCGCCGAGACTACGGTCTTTATACGTATAAAAGGGGCATCCCAGGATACCAGTTTCAGGTTGAATACGGTTACGGTTCGTTCAGGCAGTTCGAACGCCTCCCCGGATCGCGCTTTTGCATACGCCCTTTTTCCATCCACCTTGAGCGCCGAGTATCTGGGCGGGCGTTGCATTCGGGTTCCTTCGAGTCCGGAGAGAACCTCCTTGATTCGTCCCTCAGCGATTAGGGGCACCTCGGCCCTCTCGGTAACCCTGCCTTCCATATCGTCGGTATCGGTTGCTACACCGAGCCTGATAACGGCCTCGTACTCCTTGTCCAGATCCTTGAGAAGGTGCTGTATCCTGGTTGCGGTGCCTATTAGCACTAAAAGAAGTCCGCTTGCCGCTGGGTCCAGGGTTCCGGTATGCCCCATCCTGGTTCCCCTGGGTAGGATTTCCTTGAGTCTGCGAATCACGTCGAAGGAACTGGGTCCAGCAGGTTTAATAACACGTAGTCCGCCCCTTAAGGGGGAATTGCGTTTCGATTTCACTTTTTCTTCATTCGCTTCTAACGGCCGTTTCACAATCTATACCTTCTCCAGATAGGCCTCAGCAGTCTTAATGACTTCCCGCTTTACACGTTCGTATGGACCTTCAACCATTGCCCCTGCCGCAGCGGGATGTCCACCGCCGCCGAATCTCGATGCTAACTTGTTCACGTCTACCCCGGCTAGTGAGCGAAAGCTCATTCTGACCTGACCTTGCGCACGGATCTCACGGAAGAAGATCGTTATCCTTATCCCGGGGATGGAGGTCGGGTAACGGATGTAGGAGTCGGAATCTTCCTCCTCGTGGTTCAAGCCGACCCTTGCAAGCATCTCCTCGGTAAGCTCTATCGTAGCAAGGCCGTCGTTTACCTGAAGGCTTGAAAGTATTTCTCCAAGAAGGGCAAGGTTCCTTTGGTCGCGGGCAGTCATGCGCAATGCGATATCTGAGGAGTCGACCCCGAGCTTTACGGCCTCGGCACATACATCGAACACTTCATCGGTTGTATTCGGGAACACAAAGCCACCCGTTTCAGTAAACAGCCCTGTAAAGACCATCTCCGCTTCCTCTTTCCCGAACGGCACTCCGGCCATTGTGAGCAGATCGAATGCCATCAAACACGCGGCACTCCGGCCGGTATCGAGCCAGTTAAGATCACCGAATTTTTCGTTAGACAGATGGTGGTCGATGTTAACGATAGTAGCCGAAGGATAGAGGGTGCGGAAATCCTTTAGCGCAACCCTTGCCAGGTTCGGGGCATCGAGGGTTATCAACGCATCGGGTAGGAAATCGGGGCGCCTGTTCCTTATCTTGCCGATACCGGAAAGGAATGAAAACTTCTCCGGAATCTTATCCCCGATATACAGGCAATATCTCTTTTTAAGGGAATCCAGGAGCCTTCCAATAAGAAGAACCGAGGTAATGGTATCACCGTCGGGTCCTATATGTCCGGCTACCCAGAACCTCGAATTCCTGTGTATAGTCTTGAATACCTCAGGGCTTCCCATCTTTTATCTCGCGCAGCTTTTCCTCAATCAATACAGATCTGTCCCAAACGAAGGAAAGGTCGGGCAGGTACTTCAACACTATCCTTTTTGCGAGTCTGCGCCTGATCTCGGCCTTGTCTTCTGAAAGTATCTTGCCTGCCTCCTGGTGTGTGAGATTCCGCTCAATGGACGTATAGTAAAGCTTGGCTACCTTCAGGTCGCGAGTCATCACGCAGTCGGTAATGGTAATCCAGCGCATCTGGGCACGCGGTGCATCGGTTATTAGGATTGATGCCACGTTTTGTTTCACCAGCGCGGCTACCCTTCTTACCCTGTCAGGCATGAGAGCACTCCATTAGAATACCTCGCGGATAGAATAATCTAGAAGCTGCCATGCAAGGTGTCTGGTTCGTATCCGGTTTACTACCCGTTCCAGCACACGGTTGTTGTGCCGGCCGTTGTTGGATACGGTTACAACAGCAAGTTCTGTCCTCTGCCAGGTGTTCTGGGCACCGACCTCGGCGACCGCCACACCGAACTCCCTATGCAGCTTGTCGATGAGGCGGTTGAGTTCCCTGCGTTTATCCTTAAGGGACCGGGAGGAGTTATTTAACAGCTCTATCTCCAGAAGGCCGATCATTTAATCACCCCTGATTTTAACCCCGAAAAAACACGGGATGTTTTTGCGGGGACCCCGGATT
>WJJO01000297.1 GCA_014729665.1 Caldifarciminota bacterium | reverse complement strand
CTCGAGACCCGTAACGTAATCCTTTGTCGTGCCGTACTTTACCGCCCTTGGACCTCCCGCTCCTTCGATTACGTTGCCTCCTATTGAGCAGGAATCGAGTGATGCCGGGTCAGGGGGGTAAAAAAGTCCCCTTTCCTCGACCGCTTCCTGGAGTTCACCCGTTATTACACCGGGCTGTACCACAGCCATCCGGTTTGCGGTATCTATCTCCAGTATCCGGTTCATACGCTCCAGTGTGAGAAGTACCCCTCCTTCTACAGGCAGCGCTCCTCCGGAAACGCCTGTCCCCTGACCCCGAGGTGTTACAGGTATCTTTTTTTCAGAGCAGAACTTGAGCAATTTCGAGACATCTGCTGTATCGGCTGCGAATACGACCGCCTCAGGCTTTGCAGCAAGGTGGGAGGTTTCGTCACGTGAGTAACGTTCCAGGGTCTCGGGCTGAATGCTGACCTTTTCGCCTAACAACACCTTCAGTGCATCTGCCTGTTCTGCTTCCATTCCCTTAACTTGACTGACTCTACTTAGTTGTCGGGGGTTTTACCCCGTGCTCGGAAGGTACATTGTACTTCTTTATCAGATAGGCGTGATCTGAGAAGAAGGTCGAGCAGGTATCCTTCGCCTCCTCGAGCACTCCCTTATACTCCTTAGCCTTCGGTTTGAGTACCTCAAGCTCCCCGGTCATCTTCTTATGATCTTGCTTAATCTGCCTCACCGAGGCCTTATCATGGGTTTGCTCCACGGAGTCGTGTCGCGCGAAGGTAGCGTCTGCATCTTCGAGGAATCCCTTGATTTCGGTAAACTTAGGCTCGAACTCTGCAAACCATGCAACGTGGCGTTCCTGCATCTTAACATCCCCGCCCCTGGGCGGTCCGTATCGGGTTATCCTTTCGTCCTGGTGAGCATGCTCTGATACGGCTATATCCATCTTTTCCGAAAGAAGCTCCACGTTACCTACCATGGCCTGTACCTCTGTCCTTAAAGCGTTATACTCATCGTCAAGCTTCTCGTCGACCGCCTTTGCGCATCCGACGGCAAAAAAAGTCAGTGCAACGCATATCACTGTCCACTTTAGAAATCTTTCCATAATTCCTCCGTTTTGATTTCACATAATCCTAGTCTGATTTTTCTCGAAAGCAACCCTTTTTTCCCGCATAAACTTGACAGTCGTATCATGATAACTACACTTTCCTGAAGCCGAGTATTTGTACAAAGGAGATGTTGATGGATAATCCGAAAGACACGAGGTTCCTGGGATACTACTGGGATGAACTTAAAAGGCTCCTTCAACCTGCGACACCTATCCTTGTAACCGCGATTTACAGCTTCGTCTTGATATTCGAACGCAAGCATTATAAGATGTTCAGAATAAGTACTTATGAGGGATTGATAGCTTCCCTCAACCTCGATTTCGGTTCTATTGCCGAAAGGGATTGGTGGTTCCCGGTGATGATGGGTCTGCGCGGCATATGGTACATGCTTATTCCACTGGTAGTCATCGGCATACTTTTCGTTTTCACCTCACTGCCACGCGAGAAATCAAATCCCTTGCCCGGATTTCAGAGCAAGGGATTACTTAACTGGTTTGACAATTTATGGCTATGGACACCATTATCGGTCAGCCGATCGGTTCTCGGCCTGTCCAAAGGTACACGAAGGGTATTCCCCCAGCACCGTTTTTCAGACTACGGTTTCCGGCTCGGACGCTGGGTCGGCTGGAGGGATTCATTAATCTTCTTTGCCATTATGATTCCGTTCGTCGCCTTTGCCGTCTTACAAGGTGATTTTTCCAGGACTTACCCCCTGGCAAATATTGCCGAAAGGACACTGGGTTGGTTCATTATCTGGGAAACATTCCACCTTTTGCATATGTTCGGCTGGGAGTTCCTCAACCGGGGATTCCTTTTGTTCGGACTGGAGAAGATTATGGGCAGGTGGGCTATCCTGGCCACTGCGATACCTTTCGCGTTGCTTCATATGGGCAAACCTGAGTTGGAGACTTACGGTTCATTTATCGCCGCAATAGCCCTGGGATGGGTGGCGCTGCGAACCCGGAGCTTCCTTCCAGGGGTGTTCCTTCACTGGTCGGTAGCACTGATAATGGATATCCTGGCGGTCTTAATGTCTGGAGGGTTTACGGGGTAAACCGAAGTTCGGAAAAACGATTAGAGGATTCTGAGATTATAAGATTTAAGGATTAGAGCATCGTACCGTATGCCGACGCCACTGGTTTGCGATATCGGCTGGTTTTGTTAGGTTGTGAAGGCGTGTTTACTTTGTTAGAATGTTTTTCCCCTACATAGCATTGTGACCGACAATCCTTGCAACCTGCATAAGCTCGATGAAGGTATCTGTAACTCCTATATAAGTTCACTCATAGATTCCTTTACCCCGCGAAAGCTGGCTCATGTAGAAGTATGTAATTATCTTCAGTACAATCTGTGAAGCCAAGGCGACGACTCAAGGTCCGAGCGATTGCTTTCACTCATCCAGCGTCTGGAGAAGGTGATGAACGCAAGGCGCGTATACGACCGCAACCTGTTATGGAAAGGTCTTCTCAAGGGATTAGCTCCTAACCCATTAAGACAGGTGTTGTTAGAACGTGCAACCAGGCTTTAACAAAAAACCATGGCAAAGCCTTCAAGCGTCTATCCTGGGGTTGAGACATGATGCCTCCGGCTTGACTGTGATGATTGCAACCTTACCGGGTTGCTTGAGGTTTCGAGCGGAAATACCTATTACCCTTATGCGTAATATATCGCTTTAGGGTTCAAATCGGGATCTTCACTAAAGCGCGAAGCGGTTTCGTGGGGTGATAAAGAAGTCCCGTCCCCAGGACAGGGACGGGACAGGATAAGTGTGGGAGGAGGGATACACAACTATAAACAGAAATGGGTGCATGTCAAGTACTCAGCCGCTTGACTTTATTTATTCGTCGGTTAAAGTTCTAGGATGTTGACTATTTTCATATGCCTGTTTACATACGTTGAACCCGGGGATACCAACATCTATGCCGGGATGAACTCATACATAGCCCAGTTTTCTAGATACTGGGAGACGGTATACGAAACTTCCCCTTCAGGTTTCCGCACTTCCCAGGGTTGTGTGGATTTTATAGGCTGGTACATGCTGTACAATGCGAAAACCGAGGCGGATTTTAATAAGACATTCAGCATGAGATACAGGTTCCACATGCTCAGGCATTACGACGACACTATCACCCAGCATCGTTTCGAACCGACGATGAGGGTTGTTCCAAACATCTACGCTCACGTGGTGATGGTTCCTTTCTACCATAAGACGCACAATGAAACAGGGATAGGATTATCCTGGCGCAGGGGGTGCACCGATTGGCTGGGGGTATACGCTCTGGTGCAGAGATACGACCATAACTTTTCCCTGATGTTCATAAACGAGGGACCTGACAGGACGCCTTACGAGAAGCTTCCTGTGAAATTTGAAGTAGATGGACGGGGCGAGACCGATTGGTTGCGTGCGAGGTTCCACGGCGAGTTCGGCACCAGATCGCACCAGTATCTTGACTGGCCGGACAGCGCTCAATACATCTGGGATAGGTATAAGGATAGCACAGGCCTTTGGGGCAGGATTGAGGTCCAGCCGGTTAAGGGTCTTTGGACGGGAGGAAGATTCATGTGGGAGCGGGATCGGTGGTTAACCACCTGGAGACAGTGGCAGGATTCGGTAACCTACGACAGCCTTTACGAGTACTGGGTAGAGCCGTTCGTATCCTATAATCCTACAGAAAGACTGATGTTCGAGATAGCCTACCGTTTCTGGGACGTCTCCAGAAGGATGGATACCGTTGACTACTACAGCGATTTCGATGTTTTCAGCTCACTCATATGCTGGCAACCGGTCGACTGGTTTGTGTTCGAGGGGGGATATCAGCGTTCAGTCCGAACACGTTACAACAACGACACCACTATACGAGAGCCCTGGAAGGGCGAACCGGGGCAGCCGCAGTCGAGGTTAATTTTCGACTTCGAGTTCCGGTTGAAATCCGGGATGATGTTTTCTATAAAGGAGGGACTTGAGATGGACAATTTTCCCCGGAGGCTTTTCCGAAGCCCTCACAACCATACCTACGTTTTACTCTACATGCCCCTGGCCGTTTTGAAACCGGAAACAGAGAAGGAATCAATCAAGGTGCGATGAAAGAACCGCTTGAAAAACTCAAGTCAAAACTCGGGCTTTCATATGTTGAGTATTACCGGGAGGTATCCTCAACCCAGGAGGCTGCCCGTAGATTAAACCAAACGCCCCCGTATTTGATTGTCGCAAAACGACAAACCAGAGGTAAAGGAAGGATGGGACGGCGCTGGCTTTCCGAGAACGGGGGGCTTTATCTTACATTAGTAATAGAACGGTTTCCGCACGAGTGGGCAGTTTCCGTAACCTCAGCATATCTTGTGCTCAAGTCGCTTTCGAGGAATGTCGAAGGGATAACCCTTAAGTGGCCGAATGATTTGCTTTACGGAAACGCGAAGCTCGCAGGAACTCTTGCCGAGGCCTGGGGAGGAAGGCTGGGTGTAGGGGTAGGTGTAAACGTCAATCAGGAAGGATTTGGGGAGGCGCTTGAAGGGAAGGCAACATCTCTCAGGATAATTATGGACAGAACCTTTGATATGGATGATACCCTTGAATCCATATCGTCAGCACTCGTCAATGGATTGAGGACATTGGCGAAAAAGGGATTTAAGGGTGTTTATCCCGGAATACGTAAGGCCTTACTTGAATCGGTACAAAAGGTGAGGGTAAAAACAGAGAAGGGGGAAGAGGCCGGTCGGCTCCTGGACATATACCCGGAAGGCAATGTAGAGATTGAGATTCAAGGTCGCAGGAAGGTGAAATTACCTGCAGGTCAAATCCTCGGAGGTCATGTATGATTATTTTAGTCGATGTCGGAAATTCGGTCGTCAAGATAGCTAGTGTTCAGGACAAGGTTATAGCGCCTTTAGCCCGAATAAGCAGCAGGCACCTTCGTACCGAAGACGATATATGGATTGCCTTCAAATCGCTGGGAATACAGAAACCGACCGATACAGTGATCTGTTCGGTTATCCCTGACCTTACCGGTAAGTTTGCCGGGATGTTTCGGAACCGTTACAACATCGGGCGTCCCCTGGTCGTTTCCTCCTACATAAACACCGGGGTTGAGCTTGAGTACAAGAAGCTTTCCGAACTCGGCGCAGACAGGATCGCGAACGTTGTGGGCGCACATTTTGAATACGGCAAGGATATTGCAGTAGTCGATTTCGGCACCGCCACCACCGTGGATTTTGTAACAGCTGACGCCAGATACCTCGGCGGGGTCATTGCTCCGGGTATAGTTGCGAGCCACCGTCATCTCGTGGCATCGACCTCCCGACTTACCGAGGTTGAATTAAAGAAACCGGATACCTTCATCGGCCAGACAACCGAGGAGTGCCTTGTTTCAGGATTCTACCTGATGACCGTAGGGATTATCGAGGCGGCCAGGGCAGCGGTTCGCAATGAGCAAAAGTTAGACTTCACGTTTATAGCCACGGGAGGATTTGCAGAACGATTTGCCCGGTTTTCAACGAATATAGGTATTGTGGATAGAGACCTGACCTTGAAGGGGCTTTACCACCTTTACCGGTTGAATAAGGAAGACGCTTGAGGGAGTTTGTCACAATCAGTGAAAGCGAAACCCGGGATTTGGGAAGGGGATGGGCGGAGATACTCGAACCCGCAGACACCCTTGCGATATACGGTATCCTTGGTTCGGGAAAGACCGTCCTCATACAGGGGATAATTCAGGGTTTGGGGGTAACCGATCGGGTTCAGAGCCCCTCCTTCGTGCTTATTCGAACATATGCAGGGAGGTTACCGGTAAGACACGTGGATTTATACCGGCTCCAGACCGATGAGGTGGAGGGTCTTTATCTGGAGGAGATTTTCGACGAGTCTGGGGTTATGCTCGTGGAGTGGGCCGAACGCGCGCGTTATCTTCCCGGTCTGGTGAGCGAAGTAAATATTAAATACAACAAGGGTGAGGAGAACCAGCGTCGGATAAAACTCGAAGGTCCGCTTGCAGAGAGGCTTTCTTGAGCGAGGTGCTTTTGGCGATTGAGACATCGGGCAGATGGACCGGCGTGGCGGTTGCCGAAGGTTCAAGGGTTATGGCCGCACGTCAGGTCGAAACCCGGAACTCCCATAACGAGATGCTTCCAGGATTGGTTGCGGAGGCTATGAGTAAAGCCGGCAAAGATTTTTGCGATCTCGGTCTTATCGGCGTAAGTATCGGACCCGGTTCGTTTACGGCCCTGCGTATCGGTCTGCTTTACGCCGCGGGTATTGCCTTCGCCCATTGTATGAAGATAGTTACCGTGATGACCCTCGATGTCCTCAATGCCTGCCTGAACGTCGAAGATGGGATCAGATTACCCCTCGTGGACGCATACAAGGGGGAGGTTTTTACAGCCCTGTACAAAGG
>WJJO01000296.1 GCA_014729665.1 Caldifarciminota bacterium | reverse complement strand
TAGGTATACAGACAGCAATTCCGCTTGGTTTCATTACCCCTGCTTTACGTACTGAACTTACTTCTTTATTCTTACCAGGCCCTATACCTGTAGTATCCCCTATACTGCTTCTAGGTTTTGGGGAACCGGAATTCCTTACACTAGGGGGGCGTGCAAGGATTCCAATCGACGAAGGTTATTTCTTCGATACGTTTGCAGTAATCCACTTTGCTGAAAGGTGGAGTCTGTTTACCGGTGTCGATATAACCTCCATCGTTGATGAGAAATACCCCTTCATGGGAACTGTTTCGATAGGTTACAAGCTTAAATAGTGGGGTGAATCCAATTATAATACTTAACTGTAGTTAAGATTTGAATAAACAAAAAAGACAATCCCGCAAGGAGGGATAAGTGAAAACAAAACGCGAAACACATCGTAAAGGAATAGCGATATTCCTTGGAATAATTTTATCCGTAGGCTTAGCCTATTCCAATTACTGGATGGGTGACAGGGTCGAGATAACCAGCAGCAGCAAATACCTTTCCCTGCCCAAAGACATGTTCATCAACAACGATTCTCTCGTATTGACGATTCATGAAGTGAATAACACTGGCAATAACCACCTTGCTTATACGTTCTTCTATCTTTGTGATCCGGAGATAGGGGATTGCGGCATCAAAGATTACTATGCAGACGGTTACGATAACCACTTTGTTTATGGTCAGAATACCGACAGGACAGGGAATGCAATAGGTTCTTACCCAGGACGGCATCTCACTAATGCTGTTAGCTTAATTAATTGGTACTACGATTCACTTTACGGATCGGGTGTGGAGAACGGAGAAGCCGTATTCAGCATTATAGGCGGTGATATCGCTGTAACAGCAGAAAGGGAAGAAACCCAGCATGCTAAGACTAAACTTGATACATTGCATATGCCTTGGGTTCCGGTTATAGGAAACCATGATACATACCCATTGAGCACATGGTGGACCCAATTCTATCTGCCCGGCGACTGTCTGAAAAACGACAGATTCTTTCAGGAAGAGTTTCTGTACAAGTTTAAGGAAGCAGAAGACGTATTCCCCCATTGGGAAAAACAACCCTACGTTCCAACCGCGGTGTTTGACCCACCTGGAGATCGGGATACAGTTGCTTGTCAGAATTGGGCATTCGATTTAGGACCTAATCACCATCTTGGTTTGGATTTCACAATACGCGCACCAGGTGGTAAAGCTTGGGTAGACGAATACCATGATGGTGCATGGGCTACCCTTCACGAGTATCTGCCGGACGGAAGAAGCACCTATGATTGGCTTGATTCTCACTTGTCTTCAACCCCGGACTATTACGAGCGCCTTATCATGATGGCTCATCATCCTTTAGATTTTGGATTAACTCGCGGTTGCCGGCAACAGTTTAGGCAGTCACACGCTCAGGATATTATTGACTTGATTGACAATAATGAAGCTGAACTAGCATACTACTTTGCAGGCCATGAACATAAAAGTGAATGTCCAAGTTGGGATAATGATTACGACGATTACTGGTCTGTTGGGCCAACAGAAGGTGACTCGATTGTTGAGGTTCACTTCTGTACAGGAACAAACCGTGGAAACTGGTATAACTCAAGCGGAGATTCATCTGTGCCTTTTCATTATTCTGTGGCCCTTGTTAAAGTTTACAGCGACTTCGTGTGTGATTACACAATTTCGCCAAATCCGGCAATCAAAGGCCAACCTATAAGTTTTACAAGTACGTCCAATCACTACGGTGGTGCAACTATTAATGACTATGGCTGGAATTTCGGTGACAACCCTAGTAATTTGCAAGGGTACACCATGTCAAGTTCTCAAACCACCAATACTTACTCATTCCCGGGTATTTACTGGACGAAACATAAGGTTGAGGCTTCAAACGGTAAGGACGCCTACATGATAAGACGAATCGTTGTTGAGGACGATCCCGAAGATCCAACTATCGAGTTTACTGGCGAGTGGGTGCCTATGGGAACTGGAACACCTGGAGGTCCAGTGGATGAAGAAGCTTGTTTGTGGTGGATGGACTTGGAATGGGATTTCAACCGCCACGAATGGACATTTGATGACTATACTGTCTATCGTTATGGGGCTTTTAAGCGTTGGTATGGTGGTTTAATCGATTGGATCTATTTCCCGCCTATATTCTACCCAATCAAAATTACCGACAGCTATTACGATCGTCAGTGCATGGATGATCACTTTACAACCCCAGATATTATGCAATGGTTTCCGGAACCTGCGGTTCCTTTCTATCAACCAGAAGAAGTCGGAAAGTGGAAAGTGGAAGCTTCCGTCCATAAGGGTGACGTAGATAGAACTTTCACTTCAGACATACTCATCGATGAAGCACCTACATGTCCCCCGCCACAAGGCGGTTGTCCGGAAGTCTACACCTTCTACTCATTCGCTTACGATACGGCTCAACAGGATACGACATTCGGTCATGTTGCCAACAACACAATCCTTCCACATTCAGAGCATATGGAATTGGCGCCGCACGCTGATACCGACATCCTTAAGCTCAGGGGATTCAACACCGACATGGGTTCCTACTTCCTGAACGTTGTAGAGAACGACGACGAGGAAACCTACATCGATGCAGGCAAGCTTTGGGTAGTGGATCATCCCGAAAACACCGAAGCCGCAGCCTCATCCGACGGCAACATCTACGTCTATTCAGATGTCGTCAGCCCTTTGTCTTGCGTCGATCAGGGAGACGTAAATCGTATGGAAGAGATAGAAGAAAAGGACGATCTTACCTTCCAGGGTTCAGACTCTTCCTTCCTTACCGTAGGATTCGAGGAAACGGCCTGGCCCTACAGGGCAATACTCCTTTATACGGGCGAGGTGGCCGTTGCGCAGGATATCAAGGACCCGCGCTTCAACGTTCTCAGCGCCGGCGGCGGAGGATGGAATCCAATACCAGGCGGTGAAGGATACACCCGTCTGCGTCCCTACATGTGGCTGGTCAACGTTTCGAGCTTCGATTCGGACAGCTTCCGTATCGAGTGTTACGGCGAAGACTGCCACGTCAACTACGTTGCCATGGTGAAACTGGAAACCGACGGCTGGACGCAGACTGCGGCAATGCCTGAGATGGCTGAGTTGTGGTACGAAGTAGCGCCCGACAACTGGCAGCACTCGGCCATAGTCGGATTGATGGCGACTATCGACGGTGCGGAAACATCGATGCTTCCGGGTCAGCAGATAGCTGTGAGTTTCGATACAATACCCACGCCGCAGGATACGACTTTCAAGCGCAGTTTCTTTCTCGAAACCACAGGTTACTACGTATCCAGTGGCGGCGGCGGTGGAGGCGGTCACCAAGCTGATGGTGAAATCTTGAAGTTCGACCTGAACGTTAAGCCTTTGAACATAAGAAAGAACTCGATGATGATCAACTACTCGGTACCTTACGCTACCGACGTTAAGATAAGCATCGTAGACGTTGCTGGTCGTGTCGTGGCCATGCCCGTGAAGGGTGAGATCGAGCCGGGCAGGTACAACTTGACCTGGGACTACAGGGATAATTCAGGCCGGAAGGTTGCCTCAGGCGTGTACTTCGTGAAGATGAACGCAGGCGACTTTGCAGAAACCAACAAGGTTGTTATTACGAGGTAGCGTCCTTGACTTAAGGTCTGCACGGAATAAACTAATTAGAAGAAGAAAGACAATAAACGTAGATACACCCCTTCGGGGTCCCCGCGGCGCTTTGCACGAAGCGTTGTGGGGTGAATTTCAGGAGGAAGAAATGGCGAACCTTTTATTCGTAAGTATCTTACTATCAGCACTAGAACCAACCGTTTCCTGGCAGCAGGTGAATGACGAGGGGATAGACGAGAAATTAAACGGAATGGACATAAAGAACAGGGATATTTATGTTACCGGTGTTAGCTACAGTTCCGATTCAAATATCGTCGTTATGGTCCTGTGTGATTCAGGTTCTGAAAAGTGGTTGAACCTTTACGGTGAACCTCATAAATATGAAATTGGTGAGGATGTTGCTGTGTTATCTTCGGGTAACATTGCCGTCACGGGGTGGCATGAATCATTTCCTTACGCAGGCTGGCATACTATCTGGTTAGATTCACTCGGTGAGGAACTATACAAGAACGCAATGCCTACTGATCCAAATGGATTTACATATAACGCAACAAGTGTTGTAGCCGGGAAAGTCGACACTTCTTTTGTAGGCGGCTGGTACGGAAAACCTGATTGGAAGGGAATTCGCGTTGCCAAATACAATCCGCAAGGTGAGCGTATGTGGAGAAAGTTCTTCGATGGTGAGGGTTACGATAAAAGAGTTACACTGACATTAGACGTAGAAGGTTCAGTTTACGCCCTGTGTGAAACCCGATGTACATGGACGGGATGGTTCAGCGACGGTAACACCCTTAGTTTCATTGAAGAGTATAACAACATGGGAGCTGAAGGTTCAGCAATACGTATTAACTCAGCAGATCACGTCTTTATAGCTGGAGACATAAGTCAAGCTGACCGCGACTTCATGCTTCTTAAGTATAATACCGACGGCAACATGCTTTGGCCCGCACACAAGGCATACGACCTCGGTGCAGAAGAGGAATGCAGGGATATGGCCCTGGATGCGGTATCCGACTGCTACCTTGCAGGGTATCAAGTCTCAGGCGAAGAGGAGAATGCGGCCGTAGTCAAGACCGACTCGGCAGGCAACATGCTGTGGTCTTGGGTAAACGTTGCCGAAGGCAAGCAGGAGATAGAGGCTGTAGAGGTGGACGAGGAAGGATTCATATACCTCGCGGGTTCACACCACAACGGGGAAGACTGGGACATGATGGTTATGAAACTCAAACAACCCCTCCTGGTAACAGGCAGGGTGACCGATTCAGCGGGCAAGGCAATGGAGAACGTAACTGTCTCTGTCACCGGGGTTACGACCCTGGAGGTCTTTACCGATACAGGCGGTTATTACGGCATCGAGGTCTGCAACGGTACATATACCGTCGCACACGATCTTCCGGTCTGGTCGTTCGAGCCTTCTTCCTACGAGTACTCACCGCTTGCACACCGGATGCTTGGGCAGGACTTTTCGGACGGTCGTTACGGTTCGGTTCAAGAAACTGATGAGATTATATCATTCGGTTTTAAGCTAAGCCCTCGAACCGTCAGTTTCAGCCTGCCCGAAGCCTCGAATGTCAATCTCGTGCTCTACGATGCGACGGGTCGTATGGTCAGGGTGCTTGCCCGGGGGTTATATACTGAAGGAAACCATCATGTTCTCCTTCCCGAGTTAGTTCCGGGCGTGTATTTCGTGAAGATAAACGCAGGCGACTTTGCAGAGACCAACAAGGTCGTTATAACGAGGTAGTTTTCTTGACTTGAAGTTTGAGAGGAAACCTTCCCACCCTTGACAGGTCTTCAAACAATCCTATACTGAAAAAGGATTAGTAAAAAAAGGAGAGCATAATGTCCAAATTTCTTAAACTGTTCCTTTTAACAACCGCAGTTGCAGCAGTAGTAGGCTGCGTTTCGCCGTTTTACGGTACGGCACGTATAGAACCGGGTTGGCACATGGATGTAGGGATGGCGGCGACGAGCTTCGTAGGCGCGACTGAATGGTTCCCTTACTGTATCGGTATTAGAGGGGATGCTGAATTAAGTTACGGTTTTAATAAGTATCTCGGTGTGAACGGACGGACTGCACTGGGGTTGGGGTACGTTCTTTCTGAAGGGGGGCCGATGTCTTTAATGCCGATTCTTGATGGTGCTCTTGGTTTTCAGGCAGCCTTACCACTCAAAACAGTCACTCCAGCGTTAAAAGTTGAATTATCCTATTATGCAGAACCGGCACTTTCTTCTGCTTTTCTTGTAGGCCTCGGGCAAGATGAGAGGGCTACGATTGGTTGTCGAGCCTATATCGAAGAGTTTTCAGATCTTGCAGCTTTAGATATTTTCATTGGGATTCATCCTGTTCCTAAGTGGACTTTTTTCGGTGGCATAGAGACAATGACTTTATTCAACAAACCCTTTTATCCTATCGTGACTATAGGGTTAGGGTATAATCTTCTAAATCAAAGGAGGGGAGATAAGAAATTTGGAGATTAAGTTTCTAAAATCTTTGGCAATTTAACTTAGGAGGAGTTAGATGAAGACCTTAAAAGCTTTAGTTTTATGCATGTCTCTGACATGGTGTGGCAATAATCTTTACGCAGGTTCCTGGGAAACAGATTGGACAACTGATGGTGTAGGAACCCTTGATAGTGATCATCCGCTAGCAGAATTTGTAGTTCATACGATTGGTGATCCATCAAAGCCTCTTATCTATTCGTTTTATTTGATTGCAGACCCCCATATTGGTGATTTTGGGCCGTTTTCGGGTGTATTCGATTATAACAAACCGAAGTGGGATCCTCATTTTGCCGAATGGTACGGTAACATTGGTGGCACAAGTGGAGGTCAAATAGGAAGGTATCTAGATGCAGCCGTTCAATTGATTAATCATCATTACGAACATGGAGATGGTGGTGGTCGTTTCTGTGTTGTTCTTGGTGACATTGCGGCTACAGCTGAAATAGCAGAGACAGAGCATGCGAAAATTAAGCTTGATAGTCTTGATTGCCCCTGGGCTATTGTTATAGGAAATCACGATACATGGCTTTTTACAAAGTTCAATTTCATGGCCCTTGACAAACCCCAACAATAAGCATATAATGCAGTAAGGAGTTAAAGGAGGATAATATGAACTTAAGTTCAACGGGCGAGAAGTGTGCGAGGGGGTTATTACTCCTTGTGCTTTTCGCCGCGCCCGCGGCATTGGCTGCCGCCGAAGGCGACACGTGGATAGTCTTCGAGTGCAACCGGCCAAACCCTGAATCAGATGAACGAACCTACTGGGACATCTGGAAGCTTGACCCGGATGCTAACGACTGGGATCAAACAGGGGCGGATTGCGACCTTTTCGGAGACCCTTTAACCACCGATCCGGCCAACGAATGGGATCCCACGTATTCCGCCGTGAATCAGTCGGTGGTGTTCGTTTCCGATAAGGACGGATGGCCCCACCTTTGGAAGGTCAGTATAGACGGCGGATACTGGGAGGGTTTTCTATTCGGGCAGTACAGCACCGTGGATCCATGCTACAGTTTTGACGGTACGAAGATCGCCTACGCATCGAACCAGAACGGCAACTGGGACATATTCGTTATGGATACCAGCGGATACGACAAGACACAAATTACTACCAATTCTGGGGACGACCGATCCCCTTGCTTTTCGACAGACGGTACGAAGATATACTTCATCAGCAACCGGGACGCAGGTCAGATAGGCGACTGGGAGATATACGTAGTGAACGCAGGCGGCGGAACAGCCTCGAAAGCTATCGTCAACTCAAGCGGACAGGCTTTGCTTTTGAACTACACCGAACACGATCCCTGCTGCAGCCCTACTGATGATGATATAATCGTATTCGCCACCAACAAGGCAACACCGACTTATACTGAACAGGTTGATCGCATCAACTTCGAGTTGTGGGAGTATTCGATTTCAGGCAAGAACATAACCCGTCTTACCGAAAGTTGGAATGACGCGGAGAGTAAGCAGATGTGGAACAGCTCTATGCCGTGCTTTTCGCCTGACGGCGAGCGCATCGCATGGTCGGCGGATAACTGGACTTCCGTGAGTTGGCAAAAGCATATCCAAGGAAGACCTCCATATGACCCTAGCTACTGGAAGCCGGATGATCGAGGTCAAGGTTCTTCTCACCAAATTTGGACCCGAGAGCTTAATCAAACTGATCATTGCTATTGGTTTTCTCCATCAACTTGGGGATACAGTGGCGGAGAATACCCGGGTAGAGGGTATTGGGAGGGTGGTCATCAGCACCATAAACATTACAATCCTTCATGGGATGAACAGCCATGAGTAGAAGAATACGTTCAACAACAATCCTGTGTTTGGTAGCAGGAATACTGGGCAACATATATGCCAACTGGGAAATACTTGATTTGCCTACGGACCGGGGCTTTGGTGCGATCTGGGCTATTGATGAACAGAATATTTTTGTATCTGGACACCAAGGACTATGGAAAACCTTCGATGGGATAGAATGGGTAATGGACACTGGTTATCAAACGAGTTGCATCTACTTTGTTGATGACACTCTCGGCTTTCTTGGCGGATACTATATTACTACCGACGGCGGTAAAACGTGGCAAAAGGGAGACACTATAAACGGTGGGGTTGGGAGCATTTCTTTCCCCAAAGATGAAAGCCTAATAGGTTACGGTACTGGTTACGATGATGTTCGTAAAACTACTGATGGATGCTGGCACTGGCAAATACTCCCCCCACTTCCTGAGGTTTATCCTGATGCGGAGGAGGAAACAAACCCGTACCGTATCTCTTTCCCAAGTAATCCTGATACAGGTTACGTGACTGCCCAATGTACGGAGTGGATCCCAATTGGTGGTGGGGAATATGACTATTTTCCCCGACAGAGCTACTTCAAGACCACCGACGGCGGGGAAACCTGGGATACGGTGCTGAAGGACTTACCTCATATTGCAAGCATCTCGTTCCCTGAAACCGATCAGGTGGGTTACGTATTTGGAGACTCACTAGCGCATAAGACAACCGATGGCGGCAAGACCTGGAAAGTGGCGTACTTTACCCATGACTCAATATGGGGGCACAGCCACTTTCTTAACAATCGGGTTGGCTTCGTTACAGGGAAAGTAGTTAGCTCGACCCTATCTCTGTATTACCCTTATT
>WJJO01000295.1 GCA_014729665.1 Caldifarciminota bacterium | reverse complement strand
GTAAACCAGCCGAAGATTGGCCGGCCTATGCCGTTGAATATGGCGAAGATGGAAACGGTAACCGCGGCAACGGCAGGAGGTAACATGACGATCTCCTGGCCGACGGGTTTCGATATACCGATGGCCATCAGCCCGGCCAGGGTTCCGAATGTATAGCACACCCACAGGCCCCAGAACGCCCCTGTCTTGAGCATCTTGCCCGGAGCGAGATCCCTGATCTTGGATTCAGCTTCCGATGGTTTATATCCTTGAGGCTTCCAGTCAGGGGATGGGAGCTTGAAGGGCAGGGCGGCGAGGATGATGATGACAGCGAAACCTGCACCCAGAATCTTAAAGGTGTGCATGGCAGTGGTCGCATCGATCAGCCACTGGGCCAGAGGCGCGGTTATCAGGGCGGAGAGTCCGAAGCCTACGAGAGTTAAACCCACAGCCAGGCCCTTGCGGTCCGGGAACCACTTGGTTGAGACCAGGAGCGGAGCGCCGTAGGCAACGCCCACGCCGCCGCCTGCCAGCAGGGAGTAGGCGATGGTAAGGAAAACGATGTTGGTGGAAAATCCTGCCAGCACCCAGCCAAGACCGACCAGGATGCCGCCGGCAATGGTCATTATCCTCGGTCCGTAGCGATCTAATAACTTGCCGACCAGGGGCATGAGCAGGGCGAACGCGGCAAGCGAGAACATGTAGGGCAGTCCGCTTGCTGTCGCCGTGGTGGAAAATAATTCCTCAACCGGTTTCTTGAAGATGCTCCAGGAGTAAACGGCTCCCAGGCACAGGTTGATAACAAGACCCAGGAACACGTATATCCATCTTCCATGTTCGGCTTTAAGACCCAGTACTTTCGTCATTTAAGTCTCCTTCTTCTCAGGCATTTCCAATCTCTGTTCCTCCCAGTTAATATCCTGCTCAGCCGCCCATGTTCGGATGTTATCCCACAGCTTCAAGGCGGCATTATATCTGGCTTCAATAGTTGTTGCAACCTCACCGTGAACGATTTCTATGAGATGTACGAAATCGGAAGGGAGATTCGGAAGGGTCTTCGATTCCTCCCAGGCATTCCGGAAGCCCTGGTAGAAATAGTGATTGACAAAAGCAACTATGTGAATTGTTTTTGCCGAAAAAAAGAATAGATCCGTCAAGATGTCGGATATTATGCCTTTCTGCCATGCGTTCCTGAGAGTACCCATGAGTTCGTAGGTCTCAATCATCCATACGGCCGCATTCTCCTTAAACGGCTCATCACGTTCAAGCGATTTTCGGCATGCATCATCGAGTTCCTCAAGGCATTTATCCCCGTCTTTGACATAGATGGGTAATATCCTGTGCCACTGATCCGCCTTGAACGGCCACTCCTCGTCTATTCTCCCGGCGCAATAGATGACACGAGATAGCGGAAAGAATTCTACCTCACAGCGTATGCCGTCACGAATGAAATCACATCCGAGTTCCACGTATCCCTCAGCCGTAATCGCCATGGTTTCAAGATCGGAGTAAGGCCCGTCAGCATTCTTGGCGACAGATGCATAAATTACGAAAGCGCGCAGATCATCCTGCAACTCGTCCTGGACCTCTTTACAGATATCTCCTGCGAGCTTGATTCGTTCCTCGTGTGTAGCTTTCCTCATTTCTTCTTCCCGGGAAGCTTGAATTTGCCCTCCGACACCCAGTCAATATCCAGTTCATCCATCCACCCCTGCATATTCTGCCACAACTGATCAGCGCTTCGATAGCGCTCCTCTAAAGATGCCTGGGTGTTTCCGTGAACGATGTCGATGAGTTTTACGAAATCCTTTGGCAGCTTGTTTAGCTTCTTCGCTTCTTCCCAGGCGTTACGCAGGCTCTGGTAAAAGTAGCGGTTAACGAACGCTACCACATGAATCACCGAAAGGGAAAGGTTGAAAAGGTTGGTGCTTACGTCAGACTTGACTCCAGCCTCCCAGGCATTCACAAGGGAGCCGTAATCCTCCTGGACGGCGAACATCGCTCCCCGGGCCTCCTTATCGAACTTTCCGGTCTGTCTCAACGACTGCCGTGCTGTGGTCTGGATTCGCTCAAGGCAGTCATCCCCCTCCTTGACGTACAAAGGCAGCATGCGGTGCCACTGGTCAGCCGACACCGGCCATTCGTAGTCTACCTTCTTTGCTTCCTTGAGTGCAGTTTGAAAGGGTACGTAATATACCTCGCAGTATACATCATCATACATGAATCCGCACGCCGATTCCTGGTAGTCGTCGGTGGTGATAGCCATAAGTTCCAGATCGGAGTATGGACCGTCTGCATCCTTGGCCGTAGAGGCAAATATCACGAACGCACGAAGACCGTCGCCAAGTTCGGCCTTGACCTTTACACAGATTTCACCGGCGATGCGCAGCCGGTCCTCGTGAGAAGCCCTTTTGATCACTCGCCGAGTTTATTGAAATCTGCCCAGCCTGCAAGTATATCCTTGACGATGGCAGAAATCTGCCCTGTGAGGTCCTGGTAGTATGCTTTAGCGCTTTCAGGTGTAAGCGGCTTTGGCTTATCGGTTGAGTACTTGATTGCGGGCCTGGGGGATGGATACGCCTTTAGCCCGGAACGGTGCAGAAACGCCCTGGAGCCGTCCCAGGTCTCCGGAACGATCCCCGGATTCGCCGCATAAACGAGTGCCAGCTCGTCTGCTCCGCCGTGCCCGCCTGCGGAACCGAAATGCTTGTCAGACAGTTCCTTGCCGACCGTCCACCAGTCGATGAACGCTGTTTTAATACCGGTCTCTTTCCACACTTCGGGCAGTACTTCGCC
>WJJO01000294.1 GCA_014729665.1 Caldifarciminota bacterium | reverse complement strand
ATTCTTGCATCAGCTGCTAAATCACTCAAGCCCGGTGGTAAGTTCCTGATAGACCTCATGAACCGGGACTGTGTCATTGGCAACTTCTCATCTAAAGGGTGGAAGCGAATCGGCCGGGAGTACGTCCTGGAAGACAGAACCCTTGATCTGGCAACCTCGACCGTTCATTCCACGTGGACGATGTTTACCCTGAACGGCACGTTTGCCAGGGAGATGAGACTCAGGCTGTACTCTCTGCACGAGCTGAAAAGGATGCTGGAACATGCAGGCTTGCATTTTCTCAATGCATGGGGTAATCTGGATTCCGATCCTGCGACAAAGGACAACTGTCACCTCAAGATACTTGCCCGAAAGAAGGGCTGAGATGAACAAACACGATAAGATGAAAACGTCTGGCATTTCCCCGGGGTCCCCGAGGCGTTGCGGAGCAACGTCGGGGGGTGAAAAAGAGTGGTGGATGAATTTCTTCGATACGGAATGGAAGCGTTTCAGCTTCGATGCCCATACCCCGGAGCACACCGCCAAACAGGTCGATTTCATAATCGAGAAGCTGGGATTAGAAAAAGATCATAACGTCCTGGACCTTGCTTGCGGCATCGGGCGGCATGCATTGGAGTTATCGAGAAGAGGTTTCAGGCACGTTACCGGGCAGGACTTCTGTCAGGAATACCTGGATATCGCGGCCAAACAGGCAGAAGCCGAAGGTCTTAAGACGGAGTTCCTGAATTCGGATATACGCAGGATTCCCGGATATGCAAATCTTGACGCAATCTACTGCTGGCACACCTCTTTCGGGTACTTTAAAGATGAGGCGGAGAACGAGCGGGTCGCTGACGCTATAGGCGGCGCTCTGAAACAGGGCGGTCTCTTCTTGCTGGATACGATTAACAGAGACTGGGTCGTCAGAAATTTGCAGTCCCAGGGCTGGCACGGCGAGGCCCCGTACTATATACTGGAAAAGAACCGATTCGACCTGGCAACGTCTACCCATCACGGCGAATGGACCTTTATCTCAGAGGACGGCAAGACGCATACCAAAAGGATGCAGCTCCGCCAGTACTCACTTCATGAATTAATAGAACTCTTCGCCCGGTACGGATTAAGGTTCAATAAGGCCTGGGGTTCTGTTGACGGTGATGAGTTCACCATGAACAGCCGCAGGATGATTATCCTGTTCAGTAATCGCAAGGGATTTAAGATGAACGATATAAATAAATCCGATTGGGGATCCCAATGGTGGACTCAATTCTTCGATGATTCGTACGGACGCATGGGACTTGACGTTATCGACACACAGAGAACCCAGAAAGAGGTGGATTTTATCGCGTACACGCTGGAGCTGAAGAAGGACGAAAGGATTCTTGACCTGGCCTGCGGAAAGGGTCGGCACGCTTTAGAGCTGGCCCGCCGCGGCTTCACCAAGGTTACCGGTCTCGATCTGACCGAGGATTATCTGAATGAAGCTAAAAAGGTGAAGGCAGTAGAGGACCTGAAGGTCCGATTCATTGCCGGTGATATGCGGGATATCCCGTTTCAGGCCGAGTTCGACGCAGCATACAACTACTTCACCTCATTCGGTTTCTTCGCAGATGATAAAGACAACGAGAAGGTCATAGCATCCGTGTCCCGGACCCTCAAACCCGGAGGTCGGATCCTTATCGAGACCATTAACCGGGATCGCATGGTTCGCCACTTTCGCAAGCTGGGTTGGTATGAGAGAGGAGGAGAATACGTGCTGAAATCCTTTGATATCGACCTCGAGACATCGACACTGATTTCGGAGTGGACGTATCTGGCAGGAGAGCGAAAGACCGTACGCCCGGTGCGCATCCGAATGTACTCGCTTCATGAGATGATTTCCATGCTCCAACGCAACGGTCTGGAGTATGTGGATTCCTGGGGGAATAAGGACATAGAGCCCCTGACCTTGGATAATCATAGACTTATTCTCATGGCCCGAAAGGAGGATTGATATGGGATTAGAGAAACTCTACGATCCGGTGGCGGAGTTCTATGACATCGAACATGATAAAATGGACTGCGACATCAGCTTCTACGTTGAAGAGGCAGGGAAAGCTGGTGGGAAAGTACTCGAGCTCGGAGCAGGAACCGGTCGGGTAACACAAGCGTTAGCAAAAGCGGGCATAGAGGTGACTGCGGTCGAGATATCAAAAGGTATGTTAGACATTGCCAGGAAGAATTCAAAATCTCTGCCGTCGGAGAAAAAGGAACTCATTACCTGGGTACAGGGAGATATGCGAGACTTCTCGTTCGACACAAAATTCTCTCATGTTTTAATACCTTTCCGCTCCTTTCAGCATCTGCAAACGCGCGATGAGCAACAGAGTTGTCTCGACTGCGTTTCCCGGCATCTGGAAAAGGGAGGTAGTTTGGTACTCTCCCTGTTCGCCCCCTCCTACGAGAGACTGGCACACAAGACCATGTTCAATCACCTGGGTACGATTGAGCTGCCTGACGGTAAGACACTATCCAGAACCGAAAGAGTCACTCACGATCACGTAAACCAGATAGTTACAGTGCAATGGACGTACGATGTTTCTGATTTCAACGGAGATATTAAGCGCAAGATCTGGACCTTCCCCATGAGATACCTGTGGCGCTTCGAGACCGAGCTTCTGCTCGAGAATGCCGGGCTGGAAGTTGAAATCATCTACGGCGACTACCGGCGCGGCGAGTTCAACCACGACGGAGAGATGTTGTTCGTTGCCAGAAAACATTAGATTCTTTCAGGATAAAAAAAAGATGCCCCGGAAGTTACATGTCTGAAGGAGGAATTAAGGTTCTCAAACCAATGAGGAGTTCTTAACTATGCCGTTCCCTCACCCTGACGAAAGAAAGATTCTTCCGGGGCACCTTAACCTGGAGGAGGCTATATGCGTTATGGGTTGTTATTACAATTAAGCAATTTTCGTGCCAATATAGCCGCATGTTGTAAGTCCTTTTATTGTTGGGTTTAAGAAAACAAGAGGAAGCCAGTTGCAGTCGATCTATCGCATTTTCAGGATATACCGTACGGAAAACCGAAAGGTCCAGGATATGTT
>WJJO01000293.1 GCA_014729665.1 Caldifarciminota bacterium | reverse complement strand
GCATAACCTTCATCCACAGTCCAGTTGACCGCATCCACCAGGTCATGGTGCATCTTTCTACCCCATTCCTTGTTGCCGGCGTTGAGGAATTCCTTGCCGTAACCACTAGATCCCCGATAGTTTACTTGCATGCAGATATAACCTCTGTTGGCCAACCACTGGGCTTCCGGATTATACCCCCAGTAGTCCCTGGCCCATGGACCGCCGTGAACGTTGAGAACCATGGGCAGGTTCTTGCGTTCCGCTCCCTCGGGGAAGGTTATGTAGCCGTGGATTGTGAGTCCGTCCCGGGACTCGAAGGAGACAGGCTCCATCCGGGCTAAATCGTACTCTTCAAGTTCAGGTTTGATATTAAACAGATATAATGCTTCTTTGGTTGCCCTGTCAAACAGATAGTATGTTACCGGACCGTCGTCTTTGTTGAATGATACTATCCACAAGTCGTTGTCCAGATTTTTGTCAGCTATTCCTGCAGTTCCGTTATCGAGTTGATTTATTATCTCGAAATCCGCTTCCACCTCGTCATCGAAGAAGACACGTTCACGCTTTTCCTTGATGAAAGAAACTCCGAGGACCTCTCCGGTTTTGGGATGGAAGAATACCGGGCCGAGATCATAGGTTGGATCTTCTGCAATTACCTCCATCTTACCGGTATTTACATTTACCTTGACAAGACGGGAGGCGTTTGCATCACGCGAATCCTTAAGATAGATGTGATCACCTTCAGGTGTGAATATCAGCGGGGAACTCGACCTGTTATCCTCAAAACCCCATGTTAGTAGTTGACGCCAGTCCGACTTCTCGTCGTCTCTTACAAGGAGATCGATACCGCCTTCCTGGTTGATGGCAAGTGCTCCGCGCAGTTTAAAATCCCAGTCGGCCATCCAGCCCAGGATATTGCCCGGGTTCTCGGCAACCGGTTTTATCTTCCCGTTCCTCAAGTTGAGAAGATAGACGTCGAATATCTGGGGGTTGCGTCGGTTCATGGAGATAAGCCACTTTTTGGGATGTTTGTCGTCAGAGGCTACAACTCTCACCTGTACATTTTCAAACGGTGTGTAGTCTGTGATTTCGCCGTTTTTCAGGTTCACTCCGTAGAGATGATAGTTTTCGTTTCCTTCCTGATCCTGGACGTACATAATCTGCTTGCCGTCGCCCCGCCAACCGAAGAATATTATACCCTGATTGGTATCGCGGGTTACGGCCCTGTCATCATCTTCTCCTATAGTTTTTACCCATACGTTGAGAACGCCGTCCACAGGCGCCAGGTAAGCAAGCATCTTACCGTCTGGTGATAGTTCTGCCCGGGCTTTTTCCGGGTTGCCGAAGAGAACATCCTTGGGGATTAGGTCGGGAAGCCCTGCAAAGGCAGGAGCCAAAACGAATATCAGTCCCAATACAATCAAAAGCACCTTTAATCTGCAGATTGTTTTCATCAAATCCTCCTGGAACATATTAAGCCTTCTTTTTTCTTTGTCAACCGTCGCAATGTTGACAATGCATCCGGCTATGGTATAATCCGGCCAATGAACGCCAAAGCCGAAACAGCAGAAGCCAGCAGCCTTGAGAAGTCTAAGACAGAGTCCAACTGGCGAGTTTTTACTAAAGGGATAATTGATGAAAACCCGGTATTGATTCTCATGCTGGGTTTATGCCCGGTACTCGCAACCTCAACTACTGCAAGGGATGCGACAGGTATGTCTGCTGCGGTTCTATTCGTACTCCTGATGTCCAACATCGTGGTTTCTTTGTTGAGAAGAATTATTCCCAACCAGATTCGTATCCCGGTGTTCATTATTATTATAGCAACCTTCGTGACCATAGCCGAGATAACTTTGCACGCCTTCACTCCGGAATTATACGAGGCACTGGGGATATTCCTTCCTCTCATAGTTGTTAACTGTATTATTTTAGGCAGGGCTGAAGGTTTTGCCTCCAAGAACGGTATCTGGCCCTCTATCCTCGATGCCCTGGGTAAATCAATAGGTTTTGCTTTGGCTATAATCATCTTG
>WJJO01000292.1 GCA_014729665.1 Caldifarciminota bacterium | reverse complement strand
TGCAAGGGACTCCAGTTTTTTAATATTCTTGCCGATTATTTCGAGCGCCCGTCGATGCTGGTTTTCTACTATTTTTTTTATCTCCTGATCTATCTCCTGAGCTGTTTTCTCGCTGTAGTTCCGGTGAACGCCCATCTCACGACCCAGGAATATCTCGCCTTCCGGTTTGCCAAAGGTCAAAGGACCCAGTTTTTCACTCATGCCCCATTCGCAAATCATCTTTCTTGCAAGCATTGTCGCCTTATTTAAATCGTCCGCCGCACCGGTAGATATGTCTCCGAACACCTTTTCCTCGGCGGACCGGCCGCCCAGCATGTAAGCGATCTGGTTTTCACAGTATTCCTTCGAGTAAATCTTGCGTTCGTCGATGGGCAGCGCCTGGGTAACCCCCAGGGCCATCCCCCTGGGGATAATACTGACCTTATGGATGGGATCCATACCCGGAATCATCCTTGAAACCATGGTATGACCGGCCTCGTGATAGGCTGTCCGGCGTTTCTCTTCGGCTGAAAGAAGCAGGCTTCTGCGCTCGCTGCCCATAAGAACCTTATCCTTTGCATCCTCGAAATCTTCGGCGGTAACCTTGTCGCGGTTGCGACGTGCCGCCAGTAACGCAGCTTCGTTGACCATATTGTCCAGATCGGCACCGGTGAAACCCGGTGTTCCCCTGGCAAGAACCGATAGATCGACATTGTCGGCGACCGGAATTCGCTGAACCTTGATTTTCAAGATTTCCTCTCTTCCCCTTACATCAGGCTGCGGAAGCACAACCTTGCGGTCAAATCTTCCGGGACGCAGCAGGGCCGGATCGAGGATGTCCGGACGGTTGGTAGCAGCCATGATAATGATGCCTTCCGAGGCCTCGAATCCGTCCATCTCCACAAGAAGCTGATTCAAGGTCTGTTCACGCTCGTCATGACCGCCCCCCAGACCCGCACCTCGCTGCCTGCCCACAGCATCTATCTCATCTATGAAGATAATACAGGGTGCGTGGCGTTTTCCCTGCTCGAAAAGATCGCGAACCCTCGAGGCACCCACTCCTACAAAAAGCTCTACGAAGTTGGATCCGGATATCGAAAGAAACGGGACCGAAGCCTCACCTGCAACCGCCCTTGCCAGAAGGGTCTTACCGGTACCGGGCATACCGACCAGCAGAACACCTTTGGGTATCCTGCCGCCCAAACGGCTGAACTTCCTAGGTGCGCGCAGGAAGTCTATCACCTCCTCCAACTCCTCCTTGGCCTCCTCTATACCGGCCACGTCATCGAAGGTTACATCGGGGCGGGTTTCGGCGGTAACCCTGACCTTGCTTTTGCCAAACTTGAAGGCCTTAGATGCGCCGGCCTGGGATTGCCGCATTATCATTATCCAGAAGCCTATTATCAGAATCCAGGGTACGACCCCGATGATTATATTCAACCATTGACTTTTTGTCTTGGCAATTACGGTAACCCCCGAATTCCTTAAGGAATCGACCAGCCCGGGATCGTCGAAAGGTATAGTAACCGTAAACTCCTCGGTCGACCTCTTCTCTGCTATCTCGCCGCCTCTTATGGCATTCACCGTCTGCTTTCCGGAAAACTTACCGCTGATTTTATGATCCACTATCTCTACCGATTCTACCGATTTGATGCGTGAACGAAACTCGCTGTAGCTTATCTCAGGCGCTCCGCCTTCCCTGAGTGCACGGATAATGAAAAAACCTATAATGAACAGCAGTGCAAACGCAGCCCAGATAAAAAAAGTTCGCATTCTGTTTGGATTCGAAGGCTTCTGTGGCCTATTGTCCATCTTCACCTCTCAAAAGAGTCAAAATCGTCACCTTTCGTGTCTTTGCGGTTACCGGAGCTGCGTTGGAGCGCACCAAACCGGCAATCCATATAATTTCATCTCCCTTGCAGACCAAGGGCCAATATCTCCTCATCCGGCTGGGAACCTTACGGTCGGTAAATATGCGTTTCAATTTTACCGCACCGCTCCTGCCGAAGGGCACCATCCTATCGCCTTCCTGCCACGGTCTCACCTCGAGGGGAAGGCTAATAAAACGGGCATCAAAGGAAACAGCATCTTCGCCTTCGTATACAACGTCTCGGGTGACTCCGCTGCAGACCTTAATACTCCACCTAAGCCCTGGTATCCTAACTTCATCACGTAACATCACGGGTTCCCACACCGGAAGTCCTTCCGAAGGCTCAACAACCAACCGGTCATAGACCATAAAGAGCTTTTCTCCACGACCCGAACTTACTTCCTTTGTGCCTTTCGCGGCCCTAAATGGTATTATAGCAAGTGCATCGTGTGTTCGCAACC
>WJJO01000291.1 GCA_014729665.1 Caldifarciminota bacterium | reverse complement strand
TAGATTGACCATCTCTGAGCATCTTATCTATCACCTCACGTCCCTTGAGTGAAAGATGTTGGTAGCTTGTTTGCATACATCCTCAGGATAACGAAATCCCTCTCGCTTTTCAAGGTGTTGCACTTCACTATTGAACTCACGGATTACTTTTACGGTTCAGTATTACCATGCATATACCGCCGATTGTGACGGCTATGCCTATAATGGCCAACCACGAGAGTTTCTCCCCGAGGAATATCCATGCGATTATTGCGGCGAACACCGGACTCAGGGACATGATGAGCATGGTTATACGGGCACCTATCTTGCCTAACGCTGCAAAAAGAAACCAGTCCCCTACCGCAAGCGCTAGTATTCCCGAGGCGAGGATCCAGAGGAGGGATTGTGGAGGGAATATAAACCTTCCACCGGTTGCGAGGTATATTGCAACCAGTATTATGGAAGCCATTACAAGCCTTATGACGCTTACCGAAAGGGCATCTATCCTTTTAGCTCCTTCCGAGAAGAAAACCGCATTCGCCGCCCACAAAACCGAAGTACCCAACGCGGCAAGTTCACCTATCATTTTTCCCTTTCCCTAGATTTAAGACCACCCTGCCCTTTGCGCTAACGTTCAAGGCACGGTTACATCGTGGCGTTCAGGGACCTCCAGCTCATCGTAGTAGACGACCTTTACGATTGATCTTATACGTTCCATGCCGTAGAACATTTCGATAGGGTCTCCGGGTTTCAAATCCTTCACCGCCTGCCAGAAACCGTCGAAGGAGGTAATCCTGTAGTAGGTTCCTCCCACGGCTACAGCGCGAACCGGTCCCGGATATGCACCCCAGGATGCCGCCGCACTTTCCTCTTCCACATCCGCTACGTATACGGCCGATGAATCCATATCGTACCAGTACTGCAATGAGCGGCTCATCGGCTGCACGACCATACCTGCAACCGAGATGTATTCCTTTGGGCGGTCCGCCGCGCGGTCCGCGGCCTTGAGGTCAAAGTTCTTCTTCTCACCGAACCTGGATACGGTAAGGGTACAAACCTTATCGGCCAAATCCTTCATCATCACCATGTAGTCGGCTTCGTCTACAGGAATAGTACCGTTAATAGCATACACAACGTCACCCGGTTTGACCCCCGCTGTATCGGCAACGTTTCCGGGCGCTACGGTAGTTATCAGTATTGCCTTTCGCACATCTTCGGGAAAGTTGGTAAGGAAGCTTTCCGTTGCGCGAGCCGGTGTGATTTCGTTGATGTCAAAACCCATCCATCCCACGTGACCGGTATAGGGCAAATCGCCGGATATTACCTTATCTATCAGGGGCTTGACCTGATTAATTGCCAAAGACCAGCCGATCCCCTGTCCGGAGGTTGCCGCATTGATACCTATGATTGCGCCTTTCTTCATAAGGATTAAAGGTCCGCCCGAATTACCCGGATTTATGGGTGCATCGGTCTGGATGAACTTCCCGGTGCCTTGCGGGGGGCTGTTGGTTGTCGAACTCACTATCCCCTCGGTGCCTGAGAATTCGATACCTGAAGGATGACCGAATGTGCCGACACGATCGCCTATCTTCAGATTATCCGAGTTGCCCAGCTTGGCCACCTTGATGTCGGAAGGCACACCCGGCTCGTCAAGGCGAAATCGGATCATCCCGAAATCGTATACCGGATCGATATAGATTGGTTCGGCTTCGATGCGTTCGCCGTCCTTGAAGGAAATCTGTGCATTACATATGCCGTCTCCAATGACGTGTTCACAAGTAGCAACGTAAGCGTAACCATCGTTTTTATCTATCTGTACTATGAATCCGGACCCCTGCCCCGAGCCTCTCTGTGAGCTTTCCAGGGCAACCGTAGTAGTTACGTAAACTCGTACCGAATACTTCTCGGCTTCGGCGAAAACCTCAGCCGAATTCGCGGCGGTAAGTATGCTTAAGGCCGGAAGAAACATAAAACAAACCTTCAGGAATGAGTTGAACATACCTCTCCTTTCAAGGACGCTAGTCCGCTTGGTTGAATTATTGCATGGGTCGTGCAGGATTTGAACCTGCGGCCACCGGATTAAAAATCAGGTGCTCTACCAACTGAGCTAACGACCCGTAATACCTTTGACGGAATCAAAAGTATTTAAGAAGAAATGGCTTCACCATTTCTTCACCCACACTGGAAAAACACTACTTTTTTTTCTTACAGTCGGTAATTTTAAGTGGTTACGGGCTAAAGTCAACCAAGTTGATTTAAACCTTGCGAAATCCAAAAAGGGATAAGATTGAAGGAATCCCTTCTAGTATACTTTATGCACGAAGGATGTGGATAAGTCAGGGGTTGACAAGCTACTCATATAGAGTATTCTTTATTCAAGCTCAAAAACTGCAAGGAGGTTGGCATCATGAAAGGGATATCCTACATATCGATTTTTTTGGCAATAACAATTTCTGTAATCGGACAATCGATTGACGAACTCGAGGAGTTCACCGTAACCTATGATGAATTTGAAGAGTTTACAGTCACGTCAATACCCTATCACAGAATCCCCTTAAACAGTAACTATGGTAACCTATATCTTGAACCACGGCAGGTTGTACAGGGTTCAAGGACCTGGTATTGGCTATGCCTCAAATATATAGCACCCGAGGGGATATACCTCTCGTATGGTGGCAGATTAGTGTTTCTAGTCGACGGTGAAAAGATGACACTAAATGTCAATATGGAAGGCTCAGATTGGGATGTTTCGACTGCTGGCGGAACAGCCTTCGTACACGAATGGGCACCATGTAGAATTACAACAACTGAACTAAAAAAACTGGCTTTCGCTGATGAGGCAAAGATTAGAGTCTACGGAAGCGAATCCTACGTTGACGGTTCATTCACTCAGCAAAGTTCGGAGATGATTCGGCTTTTTTACGATGCAGTTGTAGAGGACAAATGGATGGGTATTCTAGAAGAGAGGAAAGCAGAAGAACAAGCCCGCGTTCAAGCCGAAGAGAAGGCAAGTTTAGAGAGGGAAGAAAACGCAAGGATCAAACGCGAACAGCGACTTACTGCAGATAGTTTGTTCGTTTTCGGGGTTGTTAACAATATCGAAACTGCGGAAATAACCGAAGTATTACAAGCGATTAACGTTTGTGATAGCAACGATTGGGAAACACCCGCAGCACTAACAACGAAATACGATAACTTCTTAGCCGAGGAAGAAAAAGCAACAGAAAAGCGACTTGAAAAAGAAGCTCGAAGAACACAACTAAAATGTTGCGGCAACATTACCCTAGCGATTATTTTGATTGCCGTCTGTGGTGGACTACTCGCACTATTGTCTACGCTATAAATACCCGCCAACCGTACCGTCGCGCGATCCTTCCCCTGTCCGGGTCTGGCCTTCGCGCTATTCTCAGGTGATTTAAGATTGAGCCTGGGATTCGGGAGACGAAATCTTCAAGGTTTGGAGGACAGTTTCTCCAGCCTGTCTGGGCGAACTGGAGTGTTGTCGCATAGCGGCGAAGATATTTGACCCTTCGATCAATTCGGTCGGACTGCAAGGAAAACAAGGCAGGCCTCGCCCCTTCACTTTGCATTTTGCACTTTGAATTCTGAAATTTACATTGCGAACAAGGCGTTAGCCTTGTTCGCCAAGCTCCCGCTTGTACGCCTCTTCTCTCAACTCGTTCACGTAATCCGGATTCTCGAACGAGTAGCGGAAATCCGCAGTGCCGTAGGTCCCTTCCAGGATGCCAACAACGTCCTCCACGAACACAAGTTCCTCGTCTGTAGGAATCACGAAAACCTTCACCGGCGAATCACTTGCGGAGATTGTGAACTCGTGGTTGCGGCTTACCGCCTTGCGGTTCAGTTTGACATCAATCGTAATGCCTAGCTCTTCCATATCCTTACACATCTCTTCCCGCATCTCCCAGCCGCGTTCGCCGACCCCTGCGGTAAACACCACCGCATCGGTATGACCGAGTACAGCCGTGTATGCCCCCAGATACTTCTTTGCCCGATGGCACTCGATATTGAACGCAAGCCACGCCCTTTCGTCTCCTTCATCCATAGCCTTATGTATATCCCTGCGATCCACATACTTGCCGGAAATCCCCAGTACGCCGCTCTTTTTATTCAGCATGTTTACGACCTGCTGGGCGGTGAGTCCTTCTTTATCTGCTATATAACCTACGATGGCAGGATCGATATCGCCTGAACGTGTCCCCATAACTAATCCCTCCAAAGGGGTAAGCCCCATCGAATGATCGTAAGATTCCCCGTTCTTGATTGCAGTAAAGCTGACCCCGTTCCCGATGTGACAGGTTACCAGATTTACCTCCTGAGGTTTCTTACCGAGCATAACCGCGGCGCGCTTTGAGACGTAAAGGTGAGAGGTGCCGTGAAACCCGTATCTGCGAACCTTGTAGTCCTCGTACCACTTGTAAGGAGTCGCGTATATATACGAAGCCGGGGGCATGGTCTGATGGAAACTGGTATCCATTACCGCAACGTGCGGAATCTCCGGAAGGTAATCCATGGCCGCCTCGATACCAAGGATGTTCGGGGGATTGTGTAAAGGGGCAAGATCGGCTAACTCGCGGAAGGTCGCAACTACATCCGGTGTTATCTTTACCGATCTTGCGAACTTCTCCCCACCGTGAACTACCCGGTGACCGCATGCACCTATCTCTGAAAGGCTTGAAATGACGCCGGTATCGTCATCGGTCAGTGTCTGGACAAGTAGACCTATCGCTTCTTTGTGTGAAGGGCATTCCTGTTCAAGCGTGTAAGTTTCGCGATTCGGAACCTTGTGTTTAATAAACGACCCTGAAAACCCGACCCTTTCCACAACACCTGATGCCAAAGACCTCCGAGAATCCCAATCGTATATCATGTATTTAAGCGACGAGGAGCCGCAGTTGAGAACCAGTATCTTCATCTCTATCTTAACCTCCGTCTTTATGTTCCCTTTCTAGGTTTATCGCCCCTTATCCCTTATCCAATTCTATCGTCCTCTTTCCGTACGGATTCCCTGAGGTAACCTGCTAAAGGATAACCGATTTATGACGTGCAGCGTGACAGTTGACGTTAATCGCCACAGGCATAGATGCTATGTGGCAGGGGTGTGTCTCAAAGAAAACCTCCAGGGCGGTGGTTTTGCCGCCCAGGCCCATCGGACCTACACCGGTTTTGTTAATCCTTTCTAACACCTCTTTTTCCGCGTCGGCAAAAACCGGGCTGGGGCTACGGGCACCTATATCCCTGAGAAGGGCCTTCTTGGCAAGGAAAGCCACCTTCTCGAAGGTTCCACCGACGCCAACCCCGACGATGACCGGCGGGCAGGGGTTGCCACCGGCATTTTTGACCCATTCGACCACGAAATCCTTTATGCCTTCGAGTCCGTCGGCGGGTTTCATCATCTTGACCGTACTCATGTTCTCCGAACCACCGCCCTTTGGTGCAACGGTTACCTTGACCTTATCACCGAGGACGATATTCCAGTGGATGATTGCGGGGGTATTATCTTTGGTGTTCTCTCGATCGACGACCGGGTCGTCAACAATCGACTTCCTCAGGTAACCGTCGGTGTAGCCTTGTCTTACACCTTCGTTGATGGCATCCGTTATATCACCGCCTACGAAATGTACGTCCTGACCGACCTCCACGAACAAAACGGCGAATCCGGTATCCTGACAAAGGGGCAGCTTCTCGGTTGCCGATATTTTAATATTCTCCTCTATCTGGGTAAGAACCTCTTTCCCGACGGGGGATGCTTCCTTCTTTTTTGCGTCAAGAAGCTTTTTCTTAACGTCTTCTGGAAGTATGGTATTGGCTTCGATGCACAGCCTTTTAACCGGCTCAATTACGTCGCTTACGTTGAAATCACGCACGCGTTCCTCCTTGAGAGATGTTAGGGGAGCTTTTCATTGGCTAATCTTACGCCGCAAATAACCGATGTCAAGAAGTGTCAGGTTTATAACGCACTCGTCAAAAAGAAAGGCTACCTAAATCTGTAGTTTGGGTTCAGGAGTTTTGATTCGACATTCTTAACGGAAAAATGGGTCGAAACGTCCAACGACAAAAGCCGGTCAAAAGAGGGACAAAAGCTGCCGACGGAGGCGGTATTTCAAAATGAAGGTGTGGACGTGCAGACGCGATTTCTTGGGGACACCAAGGGAGTATCCTTCGTGTCAGGTTTGAGCCTGACTCGTCAAGAATATGGGGTTCCTGAACGGATAGTTGGTGGCTGATTGGTGTGTTAGCTATTCGGGGGTTCCCATAAAGATGCGGAGCAGATTGCTACGTAACCGTGACGAGTATGCCAACGATCACAGGCACATCGTTCATACGGATTCCACCCAAGGAGGGATAGACCACTTCTGTTCAAAAGGTTAAGAAATCATCAAAGGGGGAAAATCGTCGAGATATTCCTCAGGATAGGCTACTAAATACTCATATCCCTTTGCAATAAATGCTTTTACCACCAGGATACCCCGCTTGAGAAAAACCTCAGGATACTCCTGGCAGCAGTCGTATTCTACGGGTACGAGGATATCCACCGAAGAAAACCGGTAGTCAAGGTGGAATGTGTCGGATTTCACGCTCAGAACAGCAGACCAGGTTGGTTTCGACAATCTGCTTACGAGGATATTTTTATCCCGGGCGTCGGCAAACAAACGCACGGCTCGAAGGGAATCCATTGTAGTATCATTCGTCTTCTTCCATTTTATTATACAATTACCCATATGCCAGAGCTCGGGGTAGTAGTGGGCAGGCGGTGCGGCGTTGATGAAGGAGTAACGAACCCAGCCCCGCTCATACGTTCCGGTGCCGTCGCTGAAGTAGAAATAGATGTCACCCCCGTCGAAAAACCAAGGGCGTTTCAGTTCGACGAAGTTGTCGTGGTAAAGGCAGTAAAGCATCATCCCGCGGAGTGAATCGGGAACGGAAGCGGCGGGTCCCGCAGAAGGCTTAAGGGAGTCTAGCGCCCAATCGAGGCTGTTATGATTCTTCATCTCATCCTTGAGGAGTTTATCGAGTTGAGCCGAGGCTTACGGGTACCCCTCGTCAAGTATCGGGATGGGAATGATGATTTCGTTGTTCGGGGAGAAACCATAAGTTTCAATGTAACCTACGGTGTCTTGCTCGTAATAGAATCGATCCCACGAAATCCACGTAAAGACCCAGCTAAACTTTTCTTTAGAGAAGCCTAAAAGGACAGTGAACCATATCACGCCGGTAAACAAAAGTCTCCTCGTGAAGATAGTCTAATGTAAAATAAGGTCTTGTCAAGGTGTAAAGAAACAAGTTTTTACCTGGGTAAGGACCAGCATGCCTGTCCTCTAAGTTCACTAACGTTAATCAGATCGATTTTTGTTTGATGATAGAATCAAGAAAGCTCTTATGGCTTTTCAGATATTACCTCCTTTTGCAGAGCGAGTGTAATATTATCCCGGCCTATTCACCCCTTAGTTAAAAGATTGATGTATTTTCATACAGGTATTGACACCGGTAATAATCCCCCTATAGTAATATGGATGGATATACGTGGTCTGCAAAGGTCGGAAGCGGTGGAGGCCTGTATTGAATAAGAGAATAATGGTTTGTTTCTGGTTTGTATTCCTGCCACTAACCACCCATTCGCAGTCCCTGATGCGCGGAGATGAGATAATCCGGGTACCCGATCCGGATATGGTGCAGATAATCACCACCACAGACGGCGCCGACTACATCGGCAGGGTTTCGGAGATTAAAGGGGGGGATGTAACCTTCGAGCTTGTCGAACCTGATGCCGACACCGTACTTGCGCTTGAGGAAATTGAGGCTATAAGGGAGGTTTCTGCAGCCGACATCCGCAACGGCAAGTACTGGTTCCCGAATCCAAACGCCTCACGCATAGTGATTGCCCAGACCGGCAGGACTATCCCCGCACGCCACGGTTACATTGCTGATTTCGAGATACTCCTTCCACTTGCCGCCTACGGGATAACTAATAACCTCTCAATCGCCGCGGGAGGGACCATCATCAACCGTTTGACCTCCTACACCTCCTTCGCCGCCTTCTGGATACTGCCTAAGGTAGGTTTCGATATCGGTAACAAAATGGCAATTGCGGGGGGCGGAGGGTGGATTCATGCCTTAGGCGTCGAGGAGGATTTCCAGGATGTCGGGTTTTTATACGGCGCCCTGACCTTAGGAGAGCCCGACGCCTGTCTTACCTTCGGGACAGGTTACGGATTCTCACGCAGCCGTCATTTTCAAGCAGGTCAAGGCTACCGACACGATATCGAGTTGCCCGATGTACCAGGACTTCTCCTCGGCGGTGAGTACCGGTTAAGTCGACAGTTTTCTATCCTTTCGGAAAACTACCTGATACACGACGGTGAGGAGTTTCAGCCCATAATGGGCTACGGTGTCAGGGCGTTCGGTGAAAAGTACTCAGCGGACATAATACTCTATAATGTATTCGGTTACTCAGGGCTCCCGGCGTTCCCGGGCATACCTTTCATAGGGATCGTCTGGAACTTTTAGGCCTTTACCCCCCTATATACTTGACAAAACCCTCCAACTCATTAAGCTCCGGCAATGGCCCGCAGAATAGTAACCCTCCTTTTACTGGGACTCCTGAGATTCCTTCCCGCACTTTCCTACCAGGGTCCGATGCGGTTCGCCCACTTCGAGGACCCCGACCCCGAGGGCCTGGGGTATATATTCGAGGGAAAGGTGCACGGACCGATGAGGCTGCACGTATCCGATACAGCTTTATACCTGCTTGCCAGATATAGACACCGGCTGTATATATTTGACCTTTCGGGGAACGTCCTGGATTCGGTCCTTTTCGGCTTCTGTCCCCGGGACTTAACCTACGACAGCCAGGGAAAATTCCACATTCTGCAGACACGACTCAGACCCCCGCAATACGTAGCAGCCTATCTCGGGGCAGAGCAGGTTGAGAAAACATACTTCGACGTCCCCTCAGATGAACTCATGACCGGTATCACCGTCTCACCTGAAGGAGAAATCCGGGTGCTTACGAGAGGTTATGCCTACGAGCTTACCCCAAGGAAGAAGGAACGCCCGATAGCGGAGATCGCTGGGGAACGTCCCGGAAGATTCCATCTTATAGATACTCACATCTCGGCGGGCGAGGATTCGACAGGTGCGGCAAGGTTTACGGGAAAGACCGCATCGGGTGCAGTAACATCCTTTACACCTTCACCCCTTGAAAAAGAGGTTTTTCAGTTCCTCACCGACGACAGGGCGGGCAGGATATACATCGTCGGAACATACATAGATTACGACGAGGAAGACAAGGCCTACCTGGCCCGCAGACTCCTGGTGGTAAAGAACGGGGTCCTTTTGGCCGAAATAAAGGACATGGACGCGGGTCATTCGTCATACGACTATGCAAACCATGATATAGCCGTGGCTCCCAACGGCGACGTATACCTGTGGCGCACCAACTATTGGGAGGAACACTCCGATATACTTCTGTGGAGGGCGGTTCCTTAAGCAAACACCCTCGCACAGAAGAAAATGCACTTAAATAATTAGACAAAAAAACACTTGACAAACCCGTCACTTTGCCTATTATAAGATTAGGGTCTTGTATAGTTTAGTATCGAACTACTAAGCATAATTTGGTTTCCTCATAAG
>WJJO01000290.1 GCA_014729665.1 Caldifarciminota bacterium | reverse complement strand
GGAACGAACTACGAGATAGGAAAGAAGCTTGCAGAACTGGCAATCGAGGGTTACGGATTCGGTAAAAACACCGCAGCGGCAACTTCTCCATCGGTCAACAGGGCCTTGCGTGAATACTTCTTCACACATTACAAGATACATCTTGACAGGTCGAGGGGAGTTGCAGCAGCATTAGGCATAGACTCACAGGATGACCGCTTCGATTTCGGTACCATACCTTTCAATATGGGCTGCTCAAGCGTTTTTTACCCCGGTTCTGTTTCACAGACGGGTCAACCGGTTTTAAGCCGGAACTTCGATTTCCCCCTGTTCCGGATGCCCGAGATGATGGGGATTGAACTCTCCGAGGATGAGAATAAGCTTATCAGACCCTTGATGGCTCATCCTTACATCCTTGAACTCTATCCCTCCGACGGCGGTTATCCATCAATAGGCTTGCACTCTTTCGATCTTCTTTCAGGGGTTCTGGACGGGATTAACAGCAAGGGATTAATGGTTGCAGTTCATGGGAATGAAATAGCCATGCGCGATCAGACGTATACCCCGCAACCCGAGGGAATCGGACTATTCGAACTTCAGTCGGTACGATTGCTTCTGGATACATGCTCAAATACTGATGAAGCAAAAAAGACACTTCTTTCAAATCGCCACTACTTCCTGATGCTTCCCTGTATATACCTTGTCGCAGACCGCGAGGGAAACTCCTTTGTGTTTGAACCTGGGTTGGATGGGGGAGAGGCCCGCATTACCGAGGGCGCCGAAACCCCTCTTATTCTCACCAACCACTCCCTGGACGAATATCCGAATCCCGATTCCTTCCCGAAAAAGAAATCATTCACTGAAGCAGGAACCAGTACGTTCGATAGATACGAAACCCTAAGGGATCGAATTGAAGGTAAATCCCCACCTTATTCGGTAGAGGATATGAAAGAAATCAACTCATCGGTGGGGGTATCATCTGTTATCGCAAGGGTGACTGAAGAGAAGCGGAAGGAGTTAGTTTCATCACCGGGTCTTGCGCGCACCCTATGGCACGCGCTGTATGCAGGGCAGTCGCACAACTTGGATATCAAGTTCTATCTCGAAGATGAATCCGATGATAGGGACGGCTTTACCGAAAAGTACTCCGAGTATCATTCGTTTACCCTCAAGTAAAAAACCCGCAACATATATAACCTGTTTTTGGGGAAAAAACAATTGACGAAAACCGGATTATGACGGTTTGATATCAGGTGAAGTCTGGAAAAACACAAAGCGGATATAAGTGGAGTCCTACTCCATACGGACTTAAGGTAAGAACGGTGTTACCGTGAAGTCAGGAAGTAACTTCATGGGGTGATTTGCATTTACCCCACAGACCGATTCCCAGCTTACACATGGTCGCATATGTCCATATTGCAGATATTATGAAGGAACCAACGTCAGCTATCGGGGCTGCAAACCATATCGCTTCCTTGCCGACAAGAAACGCCAAAAGCAGGAGGGCAGGCACGAGAAGCAGGAGCTGTCGAGAGATACTGATTAAGGCCGCAGGCAAGGCCTTGCCTATCCCCTGGAAAAATGTCGCGAAGATTACCTGACTCCCGACAAGGGTAAAACCGATGAAGGCTATTCGAACCGCATATGAAGCCAACTCTCTGAAATTCTTGATAGCTTCAGCCGATTGTGCCCCGGCGACCTGGGTGCCTTCAGTAACCTTTTGAAAAAGCAGGAATAACTTTACAATCGCTTCGGGGAAGATTATAGCTATTGCCGATATCCCCAGGGTTATTGCGGTGGAAACTAGGGCTGCCTTGATAACGGTATGGCGCACCCGTAAGGGCTTTCGAGCGCCGAAGTTATAGCCGATGATTGGCAGAGCTCCCTGGGCAATACCGATACACGGCATGAAGCCGTACTGCATTACCCTGAAAAGGATGCCGTAGGCTGCGATATACTGATCGCCGAACATTGCAGCAATCCTTATCGAAACACCCATGCTTACGCTGCCCACTAAGCTCATCAGCATGTGCGGTCCGCCCACCGCGTATATCTGACCCCACACCTTCAGTCTCGGTATGAACTGTGAGATTTTTATCCTGTAATCCGTTTTCCCGCCTAAAAGGTAACCCAGAACAAGGATTGAAGCCAAGCCCCTTGCCGTAATGGTTGCAACCGCAGCGCCCTGGACACCCATCTTGAAAACGTAGATAAACAAAGGGTCCAGGCCCATATTGATTACTGCCCCGGTTATCATGGCTATCATGGGAAGAACCGGATTCCCCTCTGCACGGATGAGGTTGTTCCCTATTATGTTAGCGAACATGATAACCGCACCTGAGGTGATTACTATCATGTAGGAGTAGGCATCGCCTATAATGTTTTCAGATGCACCCATAACAGAAAGTAAAGGTCTTCCAAGGGTTGAGCCGAACAGCGCCATAAGGGCGCCTACGATTACAACAAGCCCAAGGGTCTGTCCGACCGCTACGTTCGCCTCATCGATTCTTTTCTCGCCCAGGCGCCGTGATATCAGGGAAGCGGCGCCGATTCCCGTACCCGCTCCGATTGCTATCATTACCATCTGGATAGGGAAGACTACCGTTACCGAGGCTATTGCATCAGGCCCCAGTCCCCCTACGAAGATGGTGTCTATAAGGTTGTACGTTGCGTTGACAAGCATACCGATAACACCGGGCAGTGAAAAGCGCCAAAGGAGCTTTCCCACCGACTGGGTGCCCATTAATTCCGAACGTCTGGGGGAGGTGTGGTTTGGCATTGGGGGTCATTATAGCTGGTAAGGACAAAGTGTCAATCAGGAATATCGGGCATTGTTTGACATATTAGGTTTTTTCCTTAAGTTAAAGTTAAAGCAGGACTATGAACAAAAAAACAAAGGAGGAGCCGTGAAAAGGTGGGTTATCGTCATCATAGGTGCAGAACTTTTAATCCCGGTCGCAATCCGCCCCGGAAGCAGGAACGAAGATGAAACCAGGGTCGAATG
>WJJO01000289.1 GCA_014729665.1 Caldifarciminota bacterium | reverse complement strand
GGGGAAGCGGGCTAAGATGGGTCGGATTGCAGCACGTCTATCAGACTTCATCTTTGTGACGTCCGACAATCCCAGAACGGAGGATCGGCAAAAGATAATTGAAGATATTCTCGAAGGGATAGATAAAAAAGAAAAGAAGGTGATGCCGGATAGAAGGCAGGCGATATTCGAGGCAGTTCGGATGCTAAAGCCGGAAGACGTGCTTCTTATTGCAGGCAAAGGTCACGAAGACTATCAAATATTAGGTACAGACAAGATTCATTTCGACGACCGCGAGGTCGCACGGGAAGCCCTGGATGCTCTCGCTTGATGAGATAATCAGGGCGACGGGCGGAAAGCCTCAGGATTTGCCCGATCTTTCGGTAGAGCCTTCAGGTGTCTCGACCGACTCGAGGACATTAGAGCAGGGCGAACTCTTCGTAGCACTTAAGGGTCCCAACTTCGACGGTCACGATTTTACCGTACAGGCATTCGAGAAGGGCGCCGTTGCGGCGCTGGTCTCAAAGGACGTCTCCCTGCCCAGAACGATACTTGTCCCGGATACCCTTAATGCCCTGGGTGACGCGGCAATTGCCTATCGTCGGAAGTTCGATATACCCGTTGTCGTTATCACAGGAACGAACGGAAAGACGACGACTAAGAATCTCCTGAGTGATTTATTAAATCTAAAGTACAAGACTTATGCAAATCCGGGAAACCTGAATAATCTCATCGGAATGCCTTTATCCATATTCGAACTTGCAGAAGATCACGAGATCGCGGTTCTCGAGGCGGGGATAAATCACAAGAGTGAGCTTACAAGGCTTGCTGAGATTGCATCTCCTTCAATCGGACTCATAACCAACATCGGTCCGGGACATCTGGAAGGAATCGGTACCCTTGAAGACGTCCTGGATGCCAAGTGGGAATTAGCAAGGGCTGTAAAGGAGCGTGAGGGTGTCGTGTATTTTGATTCGGTTTACCCCGCCCTGGTAGAGCGCGCCGAGAAGGAAGGTATTAGGTTTAAGACATTTACAGCCGATAAGGAAGCCGAAGCCGATTTTAAGCCTTCCTCTTATAGCCAGGATACGGAAGGAATTTCCTTCACTATCCGTGGTCAGGAGATAGGCATGAAGCTTCTGGGTGTAAGCAACCTTTCCAATGCGGTTGCCGCACTTTCGATAGCAATCAGTGAATTCAATATCCCGTTAGATCAGGCTGCAGGAGCACTAGAAAAGGCAAGGCCTGAGAAGTGGAGGTTCGAACACCGCATGATAGGGGACATCCATCTCCTGCTCGACTGCTACAACGCAAATCCCGTATCCATGCACGAGTCCTTAGGTCTTTTAACACTATTCCCCTCCCCTAGGATTGCGGTACTCGGTGCGATGCTCGAACTTGGAGAAGAGTCTAAGCGCTATCACCACGAGATTCTCGAGCTTGCCCGTGACATTGCGGATTTGGTTATTATCACTGGACCTTATTCAGAGTTATACCCCAGGCACGAAGGCGTCATCTTCATTCCGGATAAGAAGAAGGCAGCAGAGGAGCTTCGCAAGCGCCTGGTACCCGGGGCAACTGTCCTGGTAAAAGGCTCAAGGGGATGCGGGCTGGAAGACGTTGCAGCTGAAACATGGGGGAGTCTGTGATATATCTTCTTGCGGAACGACTGCTTCCCTTATTCCCGCAGGCTAACCTTTTTACCTACATTACCTTCCGTGCGGCCCTGGGTGCGGGATTCGCGATACTCTTGATCCTCATCTTCGGCAGGAGCGTAGTACGTAAGATTAAACGGATGGCCCTTGGAGAGCATATCTATGAAGAACTGCCGGACGGGCATAGGAAAAAGGCAGGCACTCCCTCGATGGGCGGACTGATGATCGTAGGGGCGATTATTCTTTCGTTATTGATCTTCGCCGATATCACCAATCCCTACGTCATCGTATCCCTGGCAATCCTTTTAGGGATGGGTTCTTTGGGTTTTGCAGACGATTACGTCAAGCTTCGTAAGCATAAGAGGGGCATCAAGCTTCGCTGGAAACTGGTTGCACAGATTGCCTTTGCCCTGGGGATAAGCGTAATCATGTACATGCTGCCGGACTTCTTCTATCCGGGACAGGAAGCCCTGCGTTCACAGACAAACGTACTTTTCTTGAAGAACTACGTAATACAGATAGGGGTATTCTACATCCTTCTCAATACATTCCTTATTGTGGGTGCGGGCAACGGGGTGAATTTCGCGGACGGCCTTGACGGTCTTGCAATAGGTCTTCTGGCAATCGCTGCCGGGGCGTACGCGGTGCTTGCATACGTTGCCGGCAATGTGAATATTTCCGCTTACCTCGACGTACTCTACGTGGCCAAGGCGGGCGAGATGGCTATCGTATGCGCGACCATTGTCGGCGCAGGTCTGGGTTTCTTGTGGTTCAACACGCATCCTGCGTCTATCTTCATGGGTGATACGGGATCACTGCCGCTGGGTGCATTGATGGGATTCATCGCAGTAGTTGTAAAACAGGAGATTCTTCTGGGGATAATCGGAGGCGTGTTCGTCCTGGAAGTTATATCCGTTATCCTTCAGATAATCTGGTTCCGTGCCTCAAAGGGAAAGAAGCGTTTGTTCAAGATGGCTCCCCTGCACCACCACTTCGAGCTGGCTGGGTGGGTTGAATCGAAGATAGTGGTTCGATTCTGGATCTGGGGGATCCTTTTTGCCCTGGCAGGTCTTGCAACCCTGAAGGTGAGATGATGATGAAGACTGCAGTAAAGAATATTGGAATCCTCGGTCTTGGAAGGGTCGGACGAAGTATTACCGATTATCTTCTTGGGAAGGACGTCAGGTTATCCCTTTTCGATGAGAATCCCCAGGCTTATCTGCATAAGTCAATTAAACTCGTCCTGGAGAGTAACCTTGCTCAAAGGATAGATAGTCCCCGGGCACTTACAGATGCAGATCTCGTAATCAAGAGTCCGGGAATCCCTGAAGATGCGGAGTGGATTAAAGAGATAGATGCAGCCGGTGTTGAGATGATCGACGAAGTCGAGTTTACCTGGCGCGAGTTGGGAAGGCCTTTAACCGTTGCTGTAACCGGGACGAACGGCAAATCGACCACGACAGCCTGGACAGCCGAGGTACTCAAGGCAGGAGGATTGAGCGCCTTCTGTGGAGGTAACCTTGCACCGGGTCGACCCTTTTCAGAAGCTTTAAGTGAAAGGCCCTACGACGTCTACGTGGTCGAGGTTTCCTCCTTTCAGCTCGAACGATGTCCCGATTTTAAGCCACACGTTGGAGTTCTTTTAAATGTAACAGCAGATCACCTGAATCGTCATTCTGCAGAGGAGTACCTGGAACTCAAGCTTTCTCTGTTCAAAAATCATACCTCCGGGGATTACTCGATACTCAATGCGGACGATCGGCAGACTACGGCCAATATCTCAAGCATACCGGGCAGACATATCTTCTTCTCGGTAAAAAAGAAAGATGCAGATTTCTACTACGATAACGAAGGGCTTTATTCGGGCGGGGGCCGGATAATCAATCGAAGCCAGCTCCTGCTGCCGGGCATGCATAACGTGGCAAATGCCCTGGCCGCGTCCGCTGTTGCATCAAGTCTCGGCATCGAGACAGGCAAGATTGCCTGGGGTCTGCAGCGCTTCTCAGGCCTGCCTCACCGGATGCAGTATCTTGGAAAATTAGATCAAAGACCCGTTTTTAACAATTCCATGTGCACCAATCCGGAAGCGTTCTATCATTCGGTGCACGCGTTCGATGATTCCTCCGTTATCATCGCAGGCGGGACGGAGAAGGGATTGCCCCTGGACGCCTTCATCGCGGGCGTCAGGGAACGGGCGAAATTCTTGGTTCTTTTCGGCGAGAATGCCGGAAAGCTCGCAGATATACTTGAACGAGAGGATTTCTCCTCCTGCGTTATAGTCGACTCCTTAAGGGCCGCCCTCCAAGCGGCCCTTGAAAACAGTCGCCCGGGGGAACGAATACTGTTCTCGCCGGGATTTGCCAGTTTTGGAAACTTCAAAAACTTCGAGGAGCGTGGCCATGCCTTTATCAAAGCCTATCGCCGGATCTCAGCAAGACGGTAAGAAAGACGGCAATACCGGATTCTTCGCCATCATCATCCTTCTGGTGGGATTCGGTCTGGTAATGGTTTTCTCCTCGAGTCTTTACCTTGCAAATAACGATCCTCTGTATTTCCTGAAGAATCAGGCGATAAGGATAGGCGTAGGCCTGCTTTTCTTCCTTGTAGGTCTCAAGGTACCTTACCGTTTCTGGGGAAAGATAGCGCCCGTTCTCATCGTCGTCGGTATGATAGTTTTAGTTATTGTTCTCTTCGTCGGACGCACGGCCGGGGGAGCGACTAGATGGCTAAAATTCCTTACGTTTTCACTTCAGCCTTCGGAGTTCGTCAAGGTAGGACTTTTGATTTACCTTGCAGCCTTTTTCGCCAAACGCGAGGACTCCGAACGGAGTTTCAAGCGTTACACGCTCCCCCCGCTGGTTATCTCCGGCCTGGTTCTGCTCCTCATCGTTCTGCAGCCCAACCTGGGTACGGCCACGGTTATCGGGATGCTGGTTATGTTCGTCATGTTCACAGCCGGTGTAAAACTCAGGTACCTGCTTCCCATAATCCTTTTGGCCGTTGGCGCCTTCATACTGGTTGCAACACTGTTTCCTCATGCCAAATCGCGGGTCGCCGGCTTCCTTGGCAATGGAAACTACCAGCTGGAGCAGGCGCGAATAGCGCTCGGTTCCGGAGGTATACTCGGACGAGGCCTTGGAGGCGGCATGCAGAAGTACCTGTTCCTGCCGCAGCCTCATACCGACTTTATCTTCGCGGTCATAGGCGAAGAGCTCGGTTTTATCGGTATCGCCGGTCTTACGCTCCTCTTCTGCCTGTTTCTGTTCAAGGGCTTCCGGTTAGCGGCCAATACCGAGGATGCATTCGGACGCTACCTGGGTCTGTCTCTGGTGGCAATGGTATTTCTCTACTTTATCGTTCATGCAGGTGTTAGCATGGGGCTTTTACCGACAACGGGTCTTCCCCTGCCATTTATCAGCTTCGGCGGTTCGGCGCTCTCGGCTAACCTTTTAGGCATCGGAATCCTTCTAAACATCAACCGGGCAAAGGAGAAGTCTTATGCGGCTAATGCTCGCCTGCGGTGGAACAGGAGGCCATATGTTCCCAGCCCTAGCACTCGCAGATGAATTCAGTGATGCAGGAGACGATGTAATGATGGTAACCGACTCACGCGGAATAGGGTTCGTTCCCTCGGGGTTAGAGGCAAGGATAGTGCCTTCCACCGCATTCTTCGGACGCTCTGTTGGTGATAAGTTCCGCTCAATAGCCGGTTACTTTAAAGGAAAGAAGGAGAGCCTTGAACTCATTGATACCTTTAGTCCTCAAGCAGTAATCGGGGCAGGTGGCTACGCGTCCTTCCCGGTCATCCGAGCAGCCAAGAAGAAACGAATCCCCATATTCCTGCTTGAACAGAATTCGGTGCCCGGGCGGGTTACGAGGCTTTGCGCCTCCTCGGCACGTGAAATATACCTAGGTATTCCAGTGGTCGAAGGAGTATCCTTAAAGGCCAGGACTGTATTTACAGGAAACGTACTTCGCAGATCGGTCATACTCGTTAGCAGAAAAGAAGGGAAGAAGATTCTAGTCCTCGGGGGGTCAGGAGGAGCAAGGAGACTCAACTATCTAGGCTATGAACTGGCGCAGAAGTTTCCTCGCGAGAAGTTTATCATCCTTACCGGAAGGCGCGACTATCCCGAACTTAAGGCAAGGCCTCCACTTGCCAATCTCGAACTAGTCGAGTTCACATCTCATCCGGAGGAACTCTATACACAGACAAGGGTTGCAATCTCACGCGCAGGCGCTATAACCTTAAGCGAACTCCTGGTAAACGGGATACCTTCCATCCTGGTGCCGTTTCCGCATGCCGTTGACGATCACCAGCTACACAATGCCCTATGGGCGCATAAGGCTAATGCAGCAGTTATGGTTCCCGAACAGGAGATTAAAAGAGCAGAGCCCCTGCTTAAGGAGTTGATTAAAGATAAGGCCCTGCGGAAGAAGATGGGTGAGCAGGCGCACGGACTCGTCCCACAAGATGCCGCACGGGTCATCAGAGAAAGGATTGAGAAATGTTTGGCCGCGTAAAGCACATACACATGGTCGGTATAGGCGGGATAGGTATGAGCGGTCTGGCCTATATCATACATAACCTGGGGTTCGAGGTTGCGGGTTCTGATCTCAAGGAATCCGAAATAACCGAGAGGCTCGTGAAGGCCGGGATAAGGGTCGAGACTGGACACAAGAAAGAGAACCTGAAGGAGGCTGACGTTCTGGTTATCTCATCGGCCATCCCCCGGGATAATCCCGAGATCACGGCGGCGCAAGAAAGGGGTATACCAATTATCGGAAGAGGGGAGATGCTGGGGGAGTTGATGCGGATGAAGTATGCAATAGCCGTGTCGGGAACACACGGGAAGACCACGACCTCCTCCGTCATCAGCCTGATGCTCGAACTGGGTGAGTTGGATCCAACCTCAATTATCGGGGGAAAGGTAGTGGAGATAGGCTCTAACGCAAAACTAGGTGCATCGGAGTACCTCGTGGCCGAGGCCGACGAGAGCGACCGCTCGTTCCTTCATCTTTATCCCACCATAGCCCTGGTTACCAATATCGAACCCGAGCACCTGGATTACTATGAAAATTTCGAGGACATCAAGAACTGTTTCGTGAAGTTCGTAGAG
>WJJO01000024.1 GCA_014729665.1 Caldifarciminota bacterium | reverse complement strand
CCTTAAAATGGTAACGGTCCAAATATTTCTTAGGGAATCCCTCGGCATTCGCTTTTAGGTGGTGGCAGATCACAGCGGAGATAACGACTTCCGCATCGAGATTCTGAATAGTAGTCAGCCATTTTTTTATTTCAGGCATCCACAGTAGCAAACCGCTAAGATGCTCATGTCGAACAACCTGCGTACCGCCTGGTTGTTTGATAGTTTCCTGAAATCCGCTGTTGGCTTTCCCTATATCGTGCAAAGCACAAGCGGCGAGACCGTTCACAAAGAACTTCTCTTTCTCCTCAAGCCTGAAAAACCGCAACCACTGTTCGCTAAGCCTCGTAGGTTTAGCTTCATTTCCAAACAAGCACTCGAAACTTTCAACGACGTTTTGGCTGTGGCCGAGTAGTGTTTCCTGTAGTTGGGGTTTACCCGATACTTTCGGCCTCTTAGCCAGTAAGATTTCTGGCATTGTTAACTCCTTTAGTTTCTTACTTACCTCCGATCAGGGATGAAGATTCCGCAGCCAAAGCGACGCCTGCCGCCAAGACCTTTTTCCTGCAGACGGAGAGACTCCTCAGCGGTGAGCTCTTCCACTCTTACGGCAAAACCTACGATATCCTTGTCACGGATTCTAATGGTTCGTCTCAACACGGGGGAATGAGTACCCACATCCTTATTTTCATTGGCATCGGCAATGTGCGGCTGCTCGACTAAAGATGGTTTTCCTTTTATGTTCAGAGCATCAAGTTGTCGTTGGACTGCCTCTAAGAATGGTTTAGGCTCCATAAACCCCTTGATTACTACAAGACGGCTGTAGAGTCGAGCGCTAGGAACCAAGGCTCGGGTTTGAGGTACACCGATGCGTATCTTGTATTCACCGATATTGAGTTCTTTTCCGGCAATTGGCAGAATCTGACTAATACGATCTGAAGAGAGCCTGAAGATTAAAGAACTCCTGTCTGTAATGGAGAGTAGACGGTTACCGGCAAGCTGTCCAGTAACAGGATGGAGTCCTACTTCCTCATTTCCGTGTATCTCCGGGATGTGTTTTGATACAGTGGAATAAAGCAGATATCCGTGATCGACAGGGATAGATGATCCCTGAAGTTTAAAAGAAACGTCAACAAAAGGCATTTGCATTACCCTCCTGATTAATATTTTTTTCAAGAGGTTTTCAGTGTAAGCTTATTTTTGAGATTGTCAATAGTTCGCATTGCCTCATAAGAAATCCACCTGAACTTGTCTAGTTGCCTCACGTAAAAATCCACCTGAACGGACTATGATCGTATCTGGAACAATTTCAAGGAGACGATCATATGGCACTGACGTTAAAGACAAGGAGAGAAGTGAGTAAAGAGACTTTCAAACGTTATCAGAAAGCCCGTAAGAAAGAAAAGACGAAGATACTGAATGAGTATGCGGCTTTGACAGGCTACACCAGGCATCATGCAGCTCAGGTTTTATCCAGGTGGGGTAAACGAAGTCCACCCAGGCATACCCGTTGTAAACCTCCTGTGTATGATTACAGGGTGCTCGAGGCGCTAAGGAAGGTATAGATAGTATGCGACTTTATCTGCGGCAAGCGCTTGGCCCCTTACCTTAAGGAAATAGTGCCAGTTCTCATATCTTACGGTGAATTAGCAGTGGATGATGATACCAGGGATAAGCTTGTCAGGATAAGTGCTGCTACGATAGACAGGCTTTAAGCGCCAGAGAGAGCAAAGTATGTTCTCAGACCCAGGAGTGCACCTGTTTTTTCTCTTATGAATCGGATACCTGTAAAGACATTCTCAGAGTGGGACAAGACTAAGCCTGGTCACGAACAGGTTGATCTTGTAGAGCATAATGGAGGAGTTACGAAGGGAGAATACGCGAACACGGTGGTACTTACAGACGTGTGTACATCATGGACCCAGATGAAAGCGGTACTCAACAAAGCCCAGATAAGGGTGTTTCTTGCTCTGGAAGCGGAGATAAGAGATGTTCCCTTTGACGTTGTTGGACTTCACTCCGACGGTGGCAAGGAGTTCATCAACCATCATCTGAAGAAATGCTGTGAAGACAAAACGATAGTCTTCACCCATTCACGTAGCTACAGAAAAAATGATAACTGTTATGTAGAACAGAGGAATGGGAATATAGTTCGCAGGGCAGTGGGTTGTTATGCAAGATACAGTGGAGACAGAGAAGTGAAGCTTCTTAACGAGTTCTTCTCGTTCGAGGAAGCGAAGAAAAAGATAGATGCGTGGCTTCGT
>WJJO01000288.1 GCA_014729665.1 Caldifarciminota bacterium | reverse complement strand
TTACTGCCCGAGGTTTACACGCTCATCCCTTCCCGAATACCGAACCTTATCCCCCAGACCACCGAACCGTGGATATTCGCTTTGTTACTCGGGACCGCTGTGGCAATATCGGCAATTCCTGTGATAGCACGCGCCCTTCACGACCTTGACATCTTAAAAAGCGATCTTGGCCTTGATATCCTGTCCGCCTTCGCGGTAAACGACATCATCGGGTGGGCCGCGTTTACCATCATCCTTGGGCTTGCCGTACAATCCAGGTTCAACTGGTTCACCCTTCTCAGGGTTCTGGGCGGAACCGTTTTGTTCGTCGGGCTGTGCCTGACCCTTGGCCGAAGGTTCGTCAACTGGGCGGTTTTGAAGTTCAACCGCAGCAGACTGCCCAAGCCCGGTATAGTCCTGACCTTCATCTTTGTCCTGGGTGCGGTATGCGGTGTAGTTACCCATTACATCGGCATCCACGCATCGTTAGGATTCCTTCTTGCCGGCATGATGGCAGGCTCCTCTCATCAGATAAAGGGCCGCAGCCGCGACATCATAAGCCAGCTGGTGCACGCGGTATTCGTTCCGCTGTTCTTCGTCAACATCGGCATCAAGGTCAACTTCTGGGAGAACTTCGATTTACTTCTGGTCGCTACGGTAACCGCGGTCGCAGTAGGCGGCAAGTTCCTGGGAGCCTGGGCCGGGGCACGTTTCTCGGGCATCCCCAGGACGGATTCTGTCTCTATAGGATTCGCCCACATACCGGGCGGGGCAATGGAAATAATAGTAGGCTATCTGGCTTTGGAGGCAGGGATAATCAACCCGCCCGTTTTCGAGGCGATTCTGGTTGCTGCAATCATCTCCTCAGTACTGGTGGGACCTCTTCTGACCCTTTCCCTGCGGCTTCGCAGAGGCTTCGACGCACGTGAGTTCCTTGCCGAGGACGCGGTCCTTTCCTCTCTTCACGCAAGAACGCCCCAACAGGCCATAGGTGAACTTTGCGTAGCTATAGCAAAACATCCGGGGATGCCCGGAGCAAAGACCTCCTGCACCGCGGTCGATTCGCGGGAGGAGCTGATGAGTACCGGAATGGAGCAGGGAATCGCCATCCCTCACGCAAGGATGCCCGAACTGGCTAATCCCGTGTTCTGCTTCGGACGCTCCCTGAGGGGTCTTGACTGGAACACCCCTGACGGCCTGCCTGTTAAGTTCGTGTTCCTGATACTCACGCCTGACCCGGACCGCAAGGACGACCAGGTCAAGATACTCGCCGCCATAGCAAGGGCGTGGAGCGACGTAAAGGTAAGGGAGCGGATGCTTTCAGCCGAAGGCCGGGACGAGATGCTTGCGGTGTTCAACGCCGCACTCAGTCGCGACCTGCACCGCTTCCGCGGCAGGATTGGCGCACGAAGGTAATGAACGGGGACAATTTGACAAACAGGGATTAGTGAATATATTGAGCCGTGAACGTTCTGGTTGAACATAATCTTCTAGTCTTCCTTATCCAACTGGTCGCTCTTCTTTTCGCCGCCAAGGCGGCGGGGGAGTTGTTCCGTAAACTAAAACAGCCCGCACTGGTAGGTGAGATACTTGTAGGCATCATCTTCGGGCCCACCATACTGGGTCGCTTCCTGCCCGGGGTGCACGGATGGCTGTTCCCTGACACCGCCCTTCAGCACTCCATGCTGGAAACCGTATCGTGGCTGGGGGTTCTTTTCCTGCTTCTGGTTACAGGATTCGAAGTAGAGACAGGCTCTTTGTTCCGGCACAGACGTCCGACGTTGAGCATCGGCGTCATAGGGGTGATCGTTCCTTTGATCCTCGGGGTGGGACTGGCAATGCTGCTTCCCGACCGTTATCTCCTAGACCCTTCCCAGAGGCTCGTTTTCGCCCTGTACATGGGCACCGCCGTTTCCATCTCCGCTATCCCGGTGATATCAAAGGTGCTTCACGATCTTAACATCCTGAAAAGCGACTTCGGGAATCTGGCGATAGCCGCATACACCGTCAACGATATCCTGGGCTGGGTAGCGTTCACCTTAGTGCTGGGTCTTGCCACTCAGCAGAGCCTTAACTGGATCTCGATGCTGAGGGTGTTTGGCGGGACTACGATCTTCGTGGG
>WJJO01000287.1 GCA_014729665.1 Caldifarciminota bacterium | reverse complement strand
GTCTTTATAATGAGTTGTCTTTCAACGAACCATACTTGCCGCAGATTCTTACGATTAGTGACTCCCAGGTTTCAACTTCCCGAATGGTCGTATCTGAAGCTGAAAAAAACCCTTTATGGAACAAATATCCATTTGAACTTATCCTCGAGGGGGAGTTAACATCAGTACGTCGGGTGATATCTGATCTTACAGATAAACTGCCCTTGATGCAGATTAATCGAATAGAGGCCGGCTTGATCGAAGATGCAATCATGGAGTTTAATCTCATCGGTTCGGTTTGGTTCCCCAAGGAGGTAACCAAGGGACAATCGATAGAGAAGATCGTCTCAGCATCGGCTGACTCGCTTTAGGGTTATTCAAAGGATAAATACTATCCGCGACAGCAACTGAAGAGTTTCAAAAAAACATGATCAGCGTGGCAGTTCCCTGACCTGCAGCAAGAAGCCTTCCTTGCCTTCGATCTCGCAGGTGTAAGCGATATGGCGACCGTCGGGCGAAAAGCAGACGTTGCCGATCGAGTTTTCCCCTGGAGCCGAAATGCGAATAGGGTTTCCGCCCCCGCAACGATAAATGATATCAGATTCCTTCCCCCACTTTTCTCTGACGTAAACGTAGCGTTCGTCTGCAAGAAACTGAAGTTCCGACTCCCAAAAGACATGAGATATTCTGCAACCGGAAGCATCAACAATAAAAGATTATGTTTCACGATAGATTATAATAGCAAGGAAACGGGTGTTGTCAAGTCATGTTGTTTGTAATGAAAAGCCTTTTACCAACTACCTCCAGCGTCTGAGCCACGGAATGAACCTCCATAGAAAAAAAATGAACTATAGATGACAGGTTTTTGTCGGTATAACCTCTCACCTTATAGGTTTCGAAGTAGCCTGGAATGTAGTTCTTGTTGAGAGCTAAAATTCGGTTTATCCTATCCGCAAGCCTTCGTCGTTCATTATACCTTTTATCCCAAATAGGTGGTATCCAATTTTTTTTCTTTAAGTTTACTGCACATCTTTTCAAGCTCCGCTTTACAGGCTAGAACATTTAATCCCTTAACCTTCTCTCCCAGTTATCTTCAAATTCAAATTGATTGACGATATTGCATGCATAATCGTTAGCTTTAATGCCTAATCCGTGAGTAGTTCTGCCGAATTTTGTGATGCCTGCATATACTTCCATAAACTCGTGCATCGCCATAGCCCGCATTACACCTAATGAAGTGCACCATCGAGAAAGGATAATTCGCATCCAGCCTCCAGTCTTGAAATATTCAGCTTTTGCACAAATATCATCAAAGTACCCTACGCCAACTTGAATATCTGTGATGCCCATTCCTTTCTTTATTCTATTTACCCAACCTGAAGTGAGATCTAACACCTCATAATTATACACATAATGATTATTCCAGGACCTTTGTTTAACCCAATTCCAGGCTTTCATTGCATGTTCCGTCTTTACATGTTGAACACTATACTCTTTGTGCCTTATTCCTCTGTATGCACCAGTGTAATTCTTAATACTTTGTCTACCACTCATAAGTTCCCCTTATTTCAAATTTACCCTTAATTTTTTTTTAGTCCCCTTCCTGACGGACGCAATTCAAAATTGACTAGGCGCTTTCGTTTAATCCTGCTTGACAAACACCGATGTTTGATTAAAGTTCTATTGGTGAAAGGAATAAAAAAAATGGGAAAGACCACGGGATTGTTCATTCTTCTTGGACTTTCAGCTACATGCGGATTCGCAGATTGGAATACAAAACAAATGCGACCCTCGGTGGAACCGGAACGTATTGAACGTCTCCTGGACTCGCTTATAACAATGGGCGACGTGGAATGGGCTTTAACAAAGTTCGTTGAGGATTCCCTGTACGAATACGACGAACGCATGGAAGCAGCGACCCTATTGGCAGCCTACTACAACCGTATAGAAAAACCGGCACGTTCGCTTCTTGCACTGTTTTACATATCCCGCGAACTCGAAACCGACTGGACCACAGAGCAAAATCTCATCGCCGCTGAGGCCTACGCCCGGCTTAACCGCCGCGACTGGTCGGAAAGCATGCTTTCTGAGATTGATGAAATGGACTATCTTTCAGACGTCTCCCGGACACTCCATACATACTCGATGCTCGAGGGATTATCCGATCCGGACTCGTTGATTGAAGTACGCTCGCAGTTTGAAAGGCAGTTGGAACGGACCTTTGATCCCATGACGCTGATGCTCTGCTTTCACGGACTCGGGCTCTGCTATCTTGCTTCTGGAATCGGTGAACACTACGATACGGCCGGAGCCTACTTCGATGTGGTCCTCAAGGAATACCCTCTGGACTACCCGGATCTACTTCCCCTCCTAGGACGACTAATACCCTATTCCCTTTACTGGTCCGGTTTAGCAGCCGCCAGGCGAGGAGACGGCTGGACCGCCCTTGCCACCTCAGAAGAGATACTATACTCCCATCCTGAAATGCATTTCTGGGATGAAGCCGCGATACGTTACGCATCTTTACAGATGCGCAGGGAAAAGCTGGATTCGGTTCGCATCGCAGTAAATATGATGCTGGAACGAACCACCAATGAACACAGCGCCCTCGAGGGAAAGTTACTGCTTGCCTCCTGTCTTCTTTACGAGAGAAAATACGATTCCGCAGCGGTTGCGTTCGCATCGCTTTCCAGGCAACTGCCGGTCGGTGACACCCTGCGGGTACTTGCCTATTCAGGTTTGGAAACCTCCCTTCTTGCCTATTCCCGTAATATCCTCGATGTTGACAGCATAATTCCCAGGCTAACCAGACTCAATCTTGCAGAGTACAATCCGCTTGCAATGGCCAGGCTGGACTGTGAGTTGGCGGAAAGGTTCTTAAGGGAACGCCGCGTCGATGAAGCGGACAGCTTCTATAACTTGACCCTGCGTTATTATCCAGATCAGGGCACCAGGACGCACGCGCATCTGGGACTTGCCTATACATCCCTGGCCGATGGAGAGTGGAACCGCTCGATAGAACACTACGAAAAGGCGGTGGAATATCTTCATTCATACGAGGTTCCCGACGGTATTATGGCAGACATACGCTTGAACAT
>WJJO01000286.1 GCA_014729665.1 Caldifarciminota bacterium | reverse complement strand
TCGGTTATTAACTCAACCGGCAGCTGACCCTTCTCATCTTCCATCTTCAGGTAAGGAAAGCAGTCTGCAAGCCACGAATCTTTGTCTTTCTCGGAATCCCAGTCAGAAGCTGGCCCAACCCAATAATCCAAAGGAAAGGCATAACTTACCTCCTGAGCAGGACCGTTGTTGGTCAACGTATACTTCACGCGTACATTGATATAATCACCGTATAAAGAGATTGCCAGAAGCTCTTCATCAAGTGTAATATCCTCCTTGTTTATCAATCGGATATTCCCGGTAGCCTCCACAGGTGAGGTTTCCCATGGCCCGCCGTTGGCCGTGAGCACGCCGGACATACCAAGAAGTGCAAGGATACAAACTTGTAAGGTTTTCTTGTACATGACGATCCTCCTACTTGTGTTTACATACTACGCCTGATCCGGAATTTGTCAAGCTCCATGGATGACGAATCTACTAAACCAATGAATAGACGAATACTGTAAACAAAAGGTTGTCAACAGTTCGCAGATATTCTTTCGACCTCCGGATAACCCTCCTCCCGTGCTTTACCGGGAGACCGAAGCTGTTGTAAAACCGCATTATCGTGATTTGTTCAAGAATCTAAAATAATCCCACGGCACGGCCGATGCCTTACCTTCAAGCTTGGGGTATGACCGGGCTACCCTTCAGCTTGCTTAACCCCATAGATATCCTCGAATCTTTCCCGTGAAAGTTCCATTATCTCGTGTCCCGGCCATGCCTCAATCCCGGTATGAATGAACCCTGCCTTTTCGTATACCCTGGATGCAGCCGGGTTATCTTTGTGAGGAGGAACAACCAGAAGCTTACAGGATGTCTTGGTGAATATATGTACTGCGACCATCCGCATCCCCGCAGTACCGAAACCTTTTCCCCAATGTTCGGGGAGGAGTTTAATATCGGCCATGAAGCAGTAAACCCCTTCGGGATTCCGCCAGTCGCCGACCTCAAAACCTTTCGGTACAGGCCCGTAGTGGGATTCACCAATATGAGTACCGTCTGAAAACGAGATGATGAACTGGACGTCGTCACCTGCCCAACGGGTGTGTTCGGCTTGGTACCGCGACCACCACTTGCGGATATCGGCACGAGACCAGCACCTTCCATCGGGATAGCCCGCGTATCGCATCACCCTGGGATCGTTCCATAATCCAAGCAGAAAGTCTAAATCATCCTCCCGGGCCTCGGTGAGTAAAAGTTTCTCCATCTTCCTAATGTGCCAGGCAGATAACGAATTTTTCCACCATGTGATCGGGATGATAGGATAGTTTTGCCTTGCGTAGACCTTCGACGCCAAGGTCCTGCTCACGGTTGATTAGTATTAAATCGGTCTGGGTTTGATAGGACCAAAGCTTTTGGATGATTTGTCCGTAGTCAGAGAGTGCAGAGGGTTTGAAATCCATCCTACTCGAGTTCCCTTGCAAGCTTGGCCGCCCACAGGTTATTCGGATTTCTGTTAAGTACGGAGTTGACAATAGAGATAGCCTTAGACTCATCGTCGTTTTCAATATAGGCGACTGCCAGGTTAAGGCTGACGTCTTCGTCTGCAGGATAGGACTTATGGAGAGAGGTGAAGATTTCGAGAGCCTCCTTGCGGTCGCCGCCGAACATCACAGGTGCACGAAGCTTCCATATCCCGTCAACAAACCTTGTGTAGAAATGATTGGAGTCAAGTTTCTTCAGTTTGTTCATGCCCGTTCCCAGCATCGGACCGGAAGCATTCCATGAGCGGTACTGAGACCTGTAAGGTTCTGCAGGGCCCTCGAGTGCGCCGCCCAGGCTTCTATAGAGTTTGGATTTTCATCGATCGCTTTCTCCAGGACTTCCAGAGCTTTCTTCCCGTAGGTTTCGGAGGATTTAACGTCGTCTGCGACCTTGTATATAAGCTGTATACGTGCATAACACTTGCCGCGGAGTAAGTTGTATTCGAACTCCTTGCTGGATGGCACGTCCGTGTGTAATGAGAGTGCGTTATTTAACATAGTGATACTGTAGTTTCTAGCACCATTTTCCTAAAAGTCGACCTGCCTCTCCCAGATTCCCGGCATAAAGCACCGGAGCAAGGACAGTTAACCACAGCAGGATGGCGTATCGTCGCAACCACATGTCGGTTCCTTCTTGCCTTTTAAAGCTGAAATTATCATCGCCGCCGCGCACCCCACCCCTGAATCGACGGATATCGCATTGGCCGGGCAGTTTTGCTGGCAGGCCCCGCACTCCATGCATCTATCGTGTTGATCGAGTTGAGCCTTGTGTTGATCCATAGAGAAAACTCGATGAGGACAAACAACGGTAC
>WJJO01000285.1 GCA_014729665.1 Caldifarciminota bacterium | reverse complement strand
GGTCTAAGGAATAAACGAACAGAGAACCTTATAAGGATGTCCTGTTTTGATACAGGGCATCCTTATCCTTGTTTGACAGGATTCACGAGTCGATTATTATGATCATTGAATAACCAAGGAGTGCTGGTGATAGCTTACTGCGGTATCAAGTGCATAGAATGCGACGCCTATCTGGCAACGAAAAACGACGACGAAGCAAAGAAGGAGGAGATGGCTGCCGAAGCCCGTGAGAGGGGAATGAACATAACGGCCGCCGACATCAGCTGCGAGGGGTGCAAAACAAATTCAGGGATTCAGATTTCCTACTGCGGCTCGTGCGAGATCCGCGCATGTGCTATCGAAAAGAGATACTCGACCTGCGCCCAGTGCAGGGAAATGGAGGGCTGCGAAAAGCTAACTTTCATTCATAAACACAACGCCGAGGCAAAAGAAAATCTCGAGGAATTGCGAGGTTAATTGACTTCGGGGAATCCAGGGATAAACTAGGGTGATGATTAAGAAAATACTGCCTATTTTTTTGGCAAGCCTCATTCTGGTTGCATGCAGTCCAAAACCCCCTTTGGTTATCCTTCACAACTCGTGTCCTGCTTATTCCGAGCTCCGCAGCATCACCCTGCCCACATCCTACATGTCCGATGTGTTAGATTCCATGGGCGTTGCAGATTCTTTAGGGGAGCCTGACTCCGCATTCTCGATTGCTGTTGATAACCGGATAACGATCCACCCCGAGGACAGGGTATGGCTTTCCGAACTCGATAGTCTTTTTCCGGTTGCTGAGATTATCGACGGTGAGGACAAGGGGATAGTCCACGTATGGGTAGGAGCATCGGGAATATCCTTCGATTCGGTGCCCTTTACGCGCAAGGTACTCGTACTCAACGGTACGTCAAAACCGGGTCTTGCTCGTGACGCGGCTTACGGATTCAACGTCAAGTTCGGTCTGTCGTCGCTGGAACCTTCCAATGCAGACTCAGACACATTCACGCAGACAACCGTCTACTGTCCTTCAGGGGAAGTGCACCTGGGTGAGAAGCTGTGCGACTACCTGGGCGCGGGTCAGGTTATCCCTCGCGTCAATCTCCGGGACATCATAATCGTAATAGGGTCAGACATACTCGAGGAGAACAAGGTCGAAAAGGCCCCGGGCGGGATATCGATAGTCATCAAGAAGTCGCTGTTCGAGATGCTTGTCTTTAAAGACGGCAAGCTCATAAAGACTTATCCCGTAGCCCTTGGCCGCAATGCCGGCGACAAGCAGCGGGTCGGCGACAACCGCACGCCCGAGGGTTCGTTCACGGTTACCTCCATCGAGAACTCCTCGGCATGGGAGCACGACTTCGGGGACGGCAAGGGGCCCATAAAAGGCGCTTACGGCCCCTGGTTCATTCGACTCTCGACCCTGTCTTTCGAGACCAGGTCGGGCAACAAGTGGGTGGGTATAGGCATCCACGGGACCCACGACCCTGCCTCCATCGGAACGCGCGCCTCCGAGGGCTGCATCCGCATGCACAACGAGGACGTCGATTCGCTGAAACGAATGGTCAAAGTCGGTACTCCTGTAAGAATAGAGAAGTAAGCGCTATCAGTGAAGTTTCCGAAGGGAACTGAATAAAGATTTTCTGCAAGAAAACCTTGGGACACCGGTTCGTATCGAAAAATCAAGATACCCCCGGCTGCCAGCTACGCCGAAGTGAAACTTCGGCGCATGCCACCCCCGCATGGCGCTCCCAGCGTCTACACCCCCCTTACTAAGGTGGCAACGAGCTGTTTCTGGACGCCGAACGAAGTTCGACGCATGGCGCTTCTAGCGCCTACGACGCCATGCCGCCCCCGGCATCCGACAGATTACTAATAATATCCTCGCGGAAGCGTATGCCACCCCCGGTGGCTAGCGCGCAATGGATGCCCCCGGTATCCTACGCTCCTTGACAAACCGGGTTCTATCTACTATTATTTATTCAGCGCCAGAAGACTATTTAGTGATAAGCAACCGAGGTAAAATCTATGAGAAAAAAAAGCGCGCGCAAGAAGGGCTTGAACGTCCGTAAGATAAGGGAGCTGTGGTCGAAGACGTACAACGAGCAGGGAAGGGTCGACTGGTCGCACATCATGCCCTACTACGACGAGGATATCCGCTTCAGGGACTCAATCCAGGAGATACACGGGATAGATGAGTTCAGGGCAATGCACGAGCGTCTTTCACGGCGATCGAACGATCTGAAGATGAACATCGTCAATGCAATCCAGCAGGGGAACGTTATCTTCATCGAATGGGAGATGACCATCGTTTTCAAGGGAAGCCCGAACTCGATACTCTACGGTTCGAGCCGCCTGAGCGTAAACGATGAGGGAAAGATAGCGTCGCAGAGGGACTATTTCGACCTGTGGGGGGATATCTTCGACAATATACCGAAGTTCAACAAGGTCTATCGGAGATTCATGAGAAAGAAGTTCGGGTAAGAAGTTCACATGAAGATCGACAGGAAGTTCTATAAATACGTAAGGCAGTACGAGTTATCCAACATATACGCGATGATCAAGAACAATTCGCGGGAACCCGCAGTATGCCCCGACGGGTTTTCAGGCAGGCTCGTGGTCGTGACGGGAGCCACCTCAGGGATAGGTTATGCGGCCGCCCGGGAGTACGCCTCGCACGGCGCGAACCTTTTGTGCGTCAACCGGAACTCGGAAAAATCGAAGGCGCTGAAGCGGGAAATCGAGAAGGAATTCAAGGTCAGGTGCGATTTCGTGACAGCCGACCTGAGCGTTCTCGCAGACATCCACAGGGCCGCCGCCGTGCTGGCAGGCCTTAAGACCCCCATAGACGTCGTGATACACAATGCAGGCGTCTACCTTACCGCAAGACAGCTTACCCCGGACGGGCTCGAAAGGGTGTTTGCGCTCAACTACCTTTCATCCTTCATCATCAACTATACCCTTCTTGGAAAGCTGAGCGCGCAGAAGCGTTCGAGGATAATACTCGTGAACTCCGAGGGGCACCGGTTTGCCGCATGGGGTCTCAGGCTGGACGATCTGAACTGGGAACGCCGCAGATACTCGGGCTGGGGAAGCTACGGCTCGGCCAAGACCGCCCAGCTTCTGTCTATGATGGTTTTTGCCGAACGGCTCGAGCATACAGGGGTCAGCATCAACGCCATGCATCCGGGAGCGGTCAAGACGGAAAGCGGTCAGGAGAACGGACCGGTGTACCTGTGGTTCAAGCGGAACTTCATAGACAAGAGCCTGAAACCGCCCCAGGTTTCGGCCCGGGCATTGTACTATCTGGGTGTGTCTAAAAAGGTGGAAGGACAAAGCGGAAGGTTCTTTAACCTGACGACCCTGGAAGAACCCGCGCCGCCTGCTGTAGATAGAGACACGGCGTACAAGCTTTGGGATATGAGCGTGGAGATGGGCGGG
>WJJO01000284.1 GCA_014729665.1 Caldifarciminota bacterium | reverse complement strand
GATCTGACTGTGGGCATCATCGGCAACCCGCCCGAGTCCTATCAGGTGCTTCCCATTGCCGAGGAGGAATATTCAGACCTGCCGGAGGGTCTGCCAAAAATCTGCGGTTATGAAGCCAAGTGGCTTCCCACTTCACCCTACTGGAAGAATTTGAAGTCGGTTCCGGCCAGGTTGCCCGAGGATACCGAGAAGATGCTGGTCGAATGGTGCACCAGGCTGTTCGAGCGGCTGGAATGCCGTGACTATGCTCGGTTCGATTGGAGGCTGGACGCCGAGGGCGTACCCAAGCTTTTGGAGGTAAATCCCAATCCGGGTTGGTGTTGGGACGGCCATCTTGCCAAAATGGCGGCATTCGTGACCATGAGTTATAAGGATATGCTGACCGCAATCCTCAGAGTGGCCGAGCAGAGATTAGGTGTCGAGCAGGGAAACGGCAATGGAAGGAAATGACATATGGAATTCCACCATAACTCACGTGACGCAATTATCAGAAGGTCTTTGAGAAAAAGACTCCGTGAAAAAAGACGAGAAGCTGATATAGAAGAACCGACCAAACACAAGTGTCCGGATCATCTTTCCCTCAGGGGACGCCGAAGGATTAAGCCGAAGAATTTCTTTGGATGGAGGTCGACGTGACTCCTTTAATACCCTCAAGTGACGATATTATCTTTGCCCTGGAAGCCCTGAGCTTTGACGTTACCGATGAAAACGATGAGTACGCCGTCATGTCCGACGGTATCTATTCGATAAAGGTGTATTTCAATCCTGACGACGAACAGGTTAAGAAGATGCGCAGCATGTTGACGGAGATATTTTCAGACTACGAAAACAGGGTGCAGGCTCTAATCGAAAACGGTATAGATGATGTTGATGAATACGCCGCAGGTTACGATGACGATGATTACGACGAGGCTGTTTATGATACGGACAACGACCTCGATTATGCCGATGAGGTTCGAAGGATCAAGATGTGGCTTAACCGAAGGGTTTGAAAAAAAGGTATTTCAGGGGATGCCGGTTTCCGATTTGTCCGGTTAATAGATGTGTGGAACAGCGGGTACGTGTGTTCGGGGCAAACAAAAAACTCCCTGGTTTGCAGGGAACACCTCGGTGGAGGTGAGTATGAGCGTAAAGAATCCATCGTCCGACGATATCATCTTTGCCCTGGAGGCTTTAGGCTTCGATGTCGATGATGAGGATGATAATTCAGTGACCCTAGTTGACGGGAACTTCACGGTTAACGTTAATCATTCACCGTCCCGGGATGAAGCGCAAAGGCTTAGAACACAATTAAACGAGGTCTTTGCCGATTACGAAGATCAGGTAGAGGAGTTAATAGACGACTACGAATCTGCAGACTACGACGAGAGCGTAAAAAGGATCGTCGATTGGCTCAAAAAAGGGAATTAATCCCCCTTAATTAACACTTAACTCGTAAGGATAGACGCGGCTGGCCTGGTGGTGTATGCTCCGGGCCGGTTTGTTTTCAGGCTAACGGCTGACGGCGAGGGGCCGTGCCTGATAGAAGATTTCAAGATTCAAAGATTTAAAGATTATTGCATAAGACAGTGGAGCGCAGGCTCTCAGCCTGTCGACGCATAAGAAGGGGATGATTGTATCACCTCCTCCGGTGCTTCGTACTACCCCCTCCACCGGAGTTTGTCGGAAAAGCCACCACAGAGGCACAGAGACACAGAGCAGTAAAAACTCAGAGATGTAAACCAAGTAAGGAAAGAGCTTACAAAGCTCCTCTTTTTAGAAATCGGCGTCAATCTGCGGATAGTCGAACTTATCCGACAGTCTCACCGGGGAGGGGGATAAACCATCAAGGGAAGAAAGGAGGACGGGTTCTCCAACCCGTCCATTAATTGTGACCGCAGGGGCCCTTACATAATAACGTTATTGCAGGGGTAGGGGCAGTTCATGAACTGCCCCTACCGGCCCCTACCGGTTCGCAAACGTGAACCTTCGGTTCGCAAGCGTCCTATAGGGAGAGGGCAACCAAAGGGAGATAAAGCTGATTAAAGGTAGCTAACATTTTCTTGAAAGGAAAAGAATCAGCCCTCCGTCTGTGATCTTTTAGCTTTGCTAAAAGGAGCATGTTTATTCGAGTCTTCGTGTATCAAATTCAATGGAATTAGAAAGTTGGTGAAAAGAGATTCACGTTTTCTTCATGGATAATCTGATTAGCATTCCGTCTGCGATCTTTTTAACCCTACCGGACCGCAAGCGTGACGTAGTCAAAAATGAGCATTACTCGGGGTCCCCGGCGAGAAATCTCTGATTTCTCGATGGGGTGTTAATTCGGGGTCCCCGCGGAAGTGCGAAGCAATTTCGTGGGGTATTTTGTTATTCTTCGGAGCGTATCTCGCCGATGAACTCCTCGAGCAGGTCCTCGAGGGTTACAAGGCCGGTTGGGTCGCCTGAACGGTTGAGGATTATGGCCATGTGCGCCCTGTTGGACTGCATGGTTTTTAAGAGTTCGGTTATACGTACGCCTGGCTTGGTAAAGAAAGGCTTACGGAGCTTTCGTCTGGGCATGAGAAGGTCCTTGGTGTGAAGTATACCTTTGAGTTTCCCGGTTTTTTTGTCAACGACCGGGTAGCGTGTATAGCTGTGTTCATCAATAGCCTTAAGTATTCGTTTATGCGATGCACGGTCATGCAACGTTACCACCCTGTCCCATGGGGTCATCACCTCGGCCAGCGGGATATCGAAGGCACGAAACAGGTTTGCCACACGCGGAGAGGTTTTTCCCTCTATACTTCCTATGCGTTCCCCTAACCTTAGAGCGGTGAGTAAATCCAGACGCGTAATCGAAAGCTTTTCCCCTCTGCGT
>WJJO01000283.1 GCA_014729665.1 Caldifarciminota bacterium | reverse complement strand
ACACTTGATTCAGTGTCCAACTTTACGGTCCATGACTCAAACCTTCGGCTTGAATTTAACTAATGTGTCAGCAAACCCCTCGCTTCGCGTGTGCCAAAACTTCACCCACATTTTACGTGTCCAACTTTAGTCCACCTTTATGGTACATGACTCAATGATAAATCATTGAGTTTAGGAGTTACTTCGTAACTCCACAAGGTTGTCCATCTTTTCTCCATTATTAGTCCACCTTTAGTCTAGCTTTTGTCTATCTTCGTGTCAGTCTTCTGACAGACCTTTGACTTGCTTTTTTGTCACTCATTTGTCAGACTTTTGTCCTGTATAAAACTTGACTAATCTGTGCCATGTCCGTACAATGGAGTTCAAAATTGAAAACAAATACTGGAGGAATTATGCCAGAAGCATTCAAGAATTTCATTGGTGGAAAGTGGGTTAAGTCTAAATCGGGCAAAACCTTCGAGAATCGTAACCCCGCTGATACAGGCGACTTAGTAGGCACGTTCCAGCTATCTACAGAGGAGGACGTAGATGCCGCGGTCCAGGCCGCGAAGAAAGCCTATCCTGACTGGCGGGACACGCCTGCACCTGAGCGCGCCGAGATTATGTACCGTGTGGCGCATATAATGCGCGACCGAAAGGACGAAATTGCGCAACTTATGACACGTGAGATGGGTAAGGTGATTGCCGAAACACGCGGAGATATGCAGGAAGGAATTGATACGGCAGACTTCGCCGCAGGCGAAGGACGACGCATGCACGGACAGACTGTACCTTCTGAGTTACGCAACAAGGCGGCTTACGTGATTCATCGACCTATGGGTGTGTGGGGTCTTATCACCCCGTGGAACTTCCCTGTGGCCATCCCGACCTGGAAGACGTATCCGGCCATAACCACAGGCAACACGATAGTTATAAAACCGGCCACCTACACACCGGCGTGCACGGCAAAGCTGATGGAGATCCTGGACGAGGCCGGAGTACCCAAAGGCGTCATAAATTACGTAACCGGTTCAGGCGGAGTCGTTGGCGAACGGCTGATAAACCATCCGGACATAAGGGGCATAAGCTTTACCGGTTCTTCAGAGGTGGGAAAGCGCATCGGTGAGGCCACCGGTAAGACCTTGAAGAGATGTTCGTTGGAGCTTGGCGGCAAGAACGCTCAGATAGTAATGGACGATGCAAACCTCGAACTGGCTCTTGATGGAGCGCTCTGGGGTGCGTTCGGGACCACGGGACAGAGATGCACCGCGACTTCGCGCATCATCATCCAGGATGGCGTGCACGACGAGTTCGTGACTGAGTTGGTGAAACGCGTAAAGGCCCTCAAGGTCGGCAACGGCCTGGACGAGAGTGTTCAGATGGGCCCGCTCGTATCCGAAGCACAGCTCAAGACCGTGGAGTCCTACGTAAAGATTGGCCAGCTCGAGGACAAGGCAAAGCTCGTTTGCGGCGGCAAGCGCCTGGTTGGCGGTGACTTCGACAAGGGCTGGTTCCACGAGCCTACAATATTCGATGAGGTGAAGCCCGATATGCGCATCGCCCAGGAAGAGATATTCGGTCCGGTGCTCTCGGTGATAACGGTTAAGACATTGGACGAAGCCATCGAGGTCCTCAACGGCACCGTGTACGGACTGTCTTCATCTATCTATACCCAGGACGTCAACGCGGCCATGCGGGCAATTGAGCGCATCGAGGCAGGCATAACCTACGTGAACGGCCCCACAATTGGTGCCGAGTGCCACATGCCCTTCGGCGGCGTTAAAGAAACCGGCAACGGTCATAGAGAAGGTGGTTGGACAGCATATGAGATTTTCACTGAAATGAAAACGGTGTATATCGATTACAGTGGTAAGTTACAGAGAGCGCAGATCGACAATAAGTAAACCACAGATTTCACAGATTACGCAGAATAGACAATCCCTCCGGCCTTCGGCCACCTCCCTTGAAAAGGGAGGCGAAGATTGTCCCCCTTACTAAGGGGGAAATAAAGGGGGATTAAATCTAGGGGCCGGGTTGGTTTCTTGAAACTGCTTCGCGTTAGACCGGCCCGATTCATTTATTCGGGCCGACCTAAAGGTCAGCCCCTACTTACTATGGATAATCTATTTTCTCTATGTCAGGTATAATCTTCTCTACTTCTACCAATTCTTTTTTTGCCAGAGTAACTCTTGCTTGTGATTTCCTTCCGAATATGCTTTTTACATGAATCTTACAGGTAACTTTATCGTCTTTTATTAAAGGATTCCAATCCTCATGTCCCCATAATTCTGCCACATAATAAACGAATCCAGAAATACTTCCCCCTGATTTTATCATAGTATCCCCCTTATGATGAAGCGTTCTCTGTCCAAGAACAGGAAAAACCTTCATATTCTTTGTCTTTCCAACTTCGTATATGGGTTCCGGAATACTTACAGGTCTGCATTCTAACCACCATCCGCCTCTAGTTTTGAGGTACAACCGCCAACTATCTAAAGCAACATCCCTAAGTCCTTTGTTAATAATCCCAACATACAACAAAAACCCAAATCTTCTGGTGGGATGGCCTTCGAATTCTCTACTTGGCAATTCAAAGAACCACTGGTATATATCCGGATGGACTGGGTTAACTTTGAGTTTAGGTCTATCTCGTAAGAACTTCCAAAGCAGTATAAGACCATTT
>WJJO01000282.1 GCA_014729665.1 Caldifarciminota bacterium | reverse complement strand
TACATAAGTTGTGCTGTCATTGGTTCCGTTAGCTATACTTCCATTGGCATTAGACGCCACACCCATGACGATTTCTGCAATACCGTCTTCGTCCAAATCAACGATCTTGAGTTCATTCGCTCTTGCCCCCCATTTCATAAAACCAGAGTTGTTTTCCTGTCTGAGGATCGATTACTGCCAAACCCCTTGGATAAAGGTCCATGCTTGCACCAATGGAGATTAACAATTCATTGAAACCATCTCCTTCGACATCGATTAGCCCCCTCGGATTCCAGTCACCATCCCACTGCCCAGATGAATCCAGGTCTTTACCTGAAAAGACCTTATATCTATTCTCAAGCTTTCCTCGAGATTTCTCGAAGATATCTATGGACTTTGTGTAATATGCGAGAGCTGAGTCCGGATTTTCCTGTTCGTGGTTTACTTTACCGATGTTATAATAGCTTTCAGCTACATGTGGATTCTCGGCACCGAGAGCCTTGAGGTTTATCACCATGGCCTTCTCGTGGTTTTCGAGCGCCTTCCCGTACTCACCGAGTTCGCGATAGACCAAGCCGATGTTGTAGAGTGAATTTGCAGCACCGATGCTATCGCCACATGCAAGCCTTACATCTACTGCAGTGTTATACTCACCGATAGCTTCCTCGTATCTGCGTATCTGGAAAAAAGCATACCCCCTCGTGTGATAGGCCTGTCCTATCTCAGCACTGTCGCTTGTTACATCTGCAAAACCCAAAACCATATCTGCGTAGACCAAAGCTGAATCAGGTTCTCCCAATGCGTTAAATGTACGTCCGATCATGTTCATTGTTTTCAACTCTCCGGATGAATCTAGTATTTCCCTTCTAAGTGTTAATTCGAATCTAAAAATCCCAAGAGCACTGGAATCCTGGTTTAACTCAAACACACTATCACCCACCGCATGCAGGCTGTCTGCAACGGCACGCAGGGAATCAGTATTTATCTCCTGTGCGGTCAGAGGGGTTATAAGACTGACCGCTAAAATACAGACTAGAGTTTTGTTCATCTCCATTCTCCTATCAGTACAAACGGTGCCCAAAAGTAGGGGTGTGAGTACTTATTGCTGTGAATCAGCTCCTGCTGGGATTTTATCATTGCCTTGGCACTTCCGTCACCTTTCTTCAGGTTGTTATAGAACCCTACCATAAACTCATCCGTTGACCGACCTGCAACTATCCACAAGGTAGCTATTATCGATGGGGGACCTTCCATGGCAAACGAGAACGCCTTGGCCATAGTAATGAAATCAAGCCCCTCCATGAGACCTCCGACCGCACTTTCACACGCGGCAAGGGTAACCAATCGCATGTTTTTCCAGGACTGACCCCAAACCTCGGCAACAGTCCACATACTATCGGTAGAATCGGTCGGTGCAAGCATAATAAAGGTTTCCATCGGATTTGCCGGATTCAAGGCACAGTGAGTCGCCAGATGCAGTACGTTCTTATCCGCCGCTTCCCTGGTTACGTTCGGCTCGGATGCATCTTTACCCAAAAGAACCGATGAATTCGGATATATCTTATGTATAGATTTTACCATAGCTTCCGCCGTTTTAAGGTCTCCTGCGGGATTTCCAACCAATGCAAAGGTCTCCAAAGGAAAGGTCTGCTCGTCTCGACGCTGAACACACTTGTAAAGCTCGGCAGATGTCATTATGTGCCATTTGAAACGCTCAGTGAAGAAGGTGCCTTCGGTATCCATAAGCGCGGCCCATGGAACGTAAAAAAGCTCCCCTGAGGGTATAATGGTTACAACATCAACAGAGGACAACTCTTCTTCAATCGGTTCTATCAGGTATTTGTAGAGTCGTAAGAGACCCTGTTTTAGGGGCTTGACTTCCTTGTTGTAGAAGTCACTGCCGTCATCCTGCCAACTCCATCCGCTGGTAACCTTTTCTCCATACTTTTCGTACCGCGACTTGATATAGTAGTAGTCACACATGCGAAGGCAGTCATAAAGTAAGGTGTTCAACGAATCGCTGCATACATCAACAGAGTATATCTTGTGCCCCTTATTCGACACTACAAAGGTGTATAGCTTGTAGTAGCCTGGATAGAACATTACCATCTTTTGATTATCCTTCAGGGCCTGACCCAGGGTAATAATGTCAGTGGGATGAACCTCAACTGAGAACGAATAATCGGGATCGGTGCGAACCTCAGCTGCAATCTTAAGGTATTCGGCCTTGGTATCTGCTAGCATATTGGATATGTTTTCAATCTTGGTGTCGTCTCTCAAGGCATAAAGCTCTTCCTCTTCGAGCTGGTTTTCCAGTATACCTGTTTTCGTAGCCAACAATCTGGCCTGTCGAGCCTTCTCACCGAGGACCTCATCACCCATATCCAGATAGTAAGTTCCGTCCACTATATCTTTTACTGATTTGGTCTTATAGCGTTCAGCATAGTCGAAGGCCTCGACTGTCCTGCCGGTCTCAAACAGCAGGTTAATGATGTCATCGTAACGTTCCCTTAAGCTTTCTGTATAGTTTTCCTGCAGCTCCCTGGAACTTATCCGGTTTCTGGACTTCTCAAAGCCTTCTATTGATTTCTCGAAATAGACGAGGGCTGAATCCAACTCATCTTCATCCCGGTAGAGTCGTCCGATATCCGAACAGGCCACCGCGGTATAGGGATGGGCTGACCCCATGGATTTCATGAAAATCCCGAGCGCTTTCTGATAATACTCCAGAGCTTTCTTGAATGAGCCTTTTTTACCGTAAACATCTCCCAGGCCGTGGTAACTCATGGCTGTCCAGTGATGTTCAGCACCTAGCTTCTTTTCAAAGAGTTCCAGTGCCGTCTCGTAGTTTTCAATTGCTTCCTTGTAACTACCGATGTTACCATCAACCTTGCCCATGCCGTTATAAATCAATCCCAGTCTGTAACTGTCGGGTTCAAGAACCTTTAATCCAATATCCAATGCCTTCTGATAGTTGTTCCTCGCCTTTTGGTAGTTCTTGAGTATACAGTAAATCCAGCCCAGGGACTGGTTGGCTGAAGCGGTCTCTTCCGATTCCTCTCCGAATGCCTCCAACCGGATAATGAGAGCCTTTTTGAAATCCTCCTGAGCCTCTTCGTAAGAACCTGTTTCACCGTATGCATAACCGCGTCCGAGGTAGACCTCAGCGACCTTTGGATCGTTCTCTCCGAACGCCTTTAACCGAATATTCAATGCCTTGTCGTAGCTTTCGATAGCCTTTTGATAGAATCCGACTTCTTCGCAAACCTCGCCTATCTTAACATAGATATCTGCTATATCTGGATGATCCGGTCCCAACACCTTGCCCTTAATCTCGATTACCTTCTCGTAGTTCTCAATAGCCTGCGGCAGGAAGCGAAGGCCGTCCAGGTAGAGGTTACCGATGGCATTGTAGGTTTCTGCAACGTCTAAATGCTCAGGGCCATAAAGCTTCTCTTCTATTTCAAGGGCCTTCTTGTGAAGCTCCAGTGATTTCTGATAGTCGTTGAGCTTGGCGTAGATATGAGCTATGTTGTTGTAGCTTTTAACAACATCGGGATGATATTCCCCAAGAACCTTTAACCGTATATCCAGGGCCTTTTGATTCATCTCGAGGGCTTTATCATAATCTCTTCCAACATGTCGTGAGTAATAAATCGCACCTATGTTATGTAGGCTGTAAGCAACCAGAGAATCTACCTCACCGAACGTATTCAAAGCAATTTCTAATGCTTCTTCG
>WJJO01000281.1 GCA_014729665.1 Caldifarciminota bacterium | reverse complement strand
TATCGAAACCGCCCATGGCATGCACGTTGAACATATCGACCCCGAGCTCGACACAACTCCTTGCCGCCCGAACCACGGTCGACGGTATATCGTGGAACTTCAAATCCAAAAAAACCTTTTTCCCGTGATCCTTAACCATCTTTACCGCGTCCGGTCCCGCCTTGGTGTAAAACCCCGAGTCTATCTTGTAGCAATCCACGTAATCTGCGGTTTTGTCAACGAATCCCGAAAATTCCTCGAACGAGGGTAAGTTTGCCGCAACGATCAATTCTGTCATCAATCCTCCAGTTTACCGATAAGATCGGCCAAGGTTTTCAGATCCCTTTCATTTAACCATTTCTCAATCTCTGCAAGTATACGCAGGCAAGCCTCCGGGTCCTGAAGATTAACGCTCCCTACCTGCACCAAACTCGCGCCTGCAAGTAGATATTGGATAACATCCAGGCCGGAAACCACTCCCCCTGAAGCGATTATCGGGGTATCTATGACCTTCGATACCTCCCTGACAACGTACAGTACGTAAGGCTTGATTGCGGGTCCTGAAAGCCCGCCTGAACCTGCCCCCAGGAAGGGGTGTCTTTGGCCCGCATCAATCAGGAGGGCACTCAATGTATTCAGGAGCACTACGGCGTCGGCGCCGGCCTCGGCTGCAGAAACAGCAGTTTCCCTTACGTCACAGAAGTTCGAGGTTAACTTCACCCACAAGGGCTTTGCAGTCAGCTTTCGGCAAACGGATGTAACCTCGGCTACGCTTGAAGCGGATTGTCCGATACTCTGTCCGCCCTCCTTCACGTTAGGGCAGGAGAGGTTGAGTTCGAATCCGGACACTCGCTCCTCTTTACCCAGAGAATCAAGCATCATTGCAAAATCATCGGTCGTAACACCTGCAAGGTTAACGTATACCGGAGTAGAAAACCTGAGGCTGGGGAGAATCTCTTGTGAGAAACGTTCAAGACCGACGTTCTCAAGACCAACCGAGTTGACCACGGTTTCAGCCGTATCCCAGATTCGTGGGGGCGGGTTACCTGCGCGTCCCGAGACGGTAATCCCCTTGGTGACAATTGCACCGACTCTGTCAATGACATGAGTATATCTTAATCCGTAACTGAACGTACCCGATGCGAGTACCAGTGGATTGGCAAATCGCTGACCTGCGAGGATTATCTCGAAATTCACAAGGTTATATCCTCAAGGTTGAATACCGGACCGTCCAGACAGACCCGCCTGTACCCGCCGTCGGTGTGTTTTATCGCACAGCCCATGCATAATCCGATACCGCATCCCATCCGTGACTCCAGAAACGCATAGACAGGGCTTTGGATATCCAGCTCCTTCAAGGCCTTGAGCATAGGTTCGGGACCGCAGGCATAAAACGCACTCGATTCTTTATAACATTGAAGTGAAGGCAAAACCTGTGTCAACAGACCCTTCCTTCCGCAAGAGCCGTCATCCGTGGCGGTTACAACCTCTGAACACAGGGAGCCGAACTCTTCTGTACAGATGAGTTCTTCACGTGTGCATGCCGCCAGCAGGGCATTAACCCTCAGGCCTTTACCCGAAAGCACTCGCGCAAGATAAAGCAGAGGGGCGATCCCTATACCCCCGCCTAGAAGGGTTAGCGAGCCTTCTTCCGGAATTTTTACACCCTTTCCTAAAGGCCCGATTATGTCGAGGTTTTCGCCAGGTTTTAAGCCGGACATCCACTCAGTTCCCGGACCGACCACACGAATAATAAAGCGCAACCTGTCTTCGATCTTATCCGCGAGAGAAATTGCCCTGCGAAGGAACCTGACTGCCGTTTTAATCTCATAAAACTGCCCCGGTCGAACATCGTCCGGTTCCGGGAGTTCGAGCCAGAACGAGTGTAATCCGGGCCCTAACTCGGTATGTTCACAAATCCTTGCCTTCTGTTTCCTCATCAGCGATCATTTCTAAGGCTTTTTTTGCCGCCGGACTTTCAGGATAGGTCTCAATTAGATTCATCATCTGCTCGCGCCAACCGGGATCAGCCAGTCGGTAACGCTTGAGCCATGCAATACCGTAAAGGGCCTTGGGGGCATAATCACTGTCCGGATAATCCGTTAACACCTTCTCATATTCGGAGAGTGCACGATCGACGTCATCCATACTTAAAAGGTAGGTCTGGGCAAGAAGAAACTGCTCCCTGGCAGGATCTACCGTCGTCGTATCCGAGGAATCGGGCTCAGCTACGCGCGCTTCAAGCAGTGTCTTCTTGCGTTCGGCCAGTGCCGCGTAATCGGAATGCCTTTCCTTGGTTACGACCGTATCGAAGTA
>WJJO01000280.1 GCA_014729665.1 Caldifarciminota bacterium | reverse complement strand
CCTTTCGAACTCGTCGAGATAACAATCATGCACAAGGACGGACACGAAGTCATAATGGAAACATCAGGCGTTCCATACTTCGATTCAGAGGGCCGTTTCAAGGGATACAGGGGGATAGACAGGGATATAAGTGAGAGAAAGCGGTCAGCGGACTTAATTAGGATTCAGCGTGATTTTGCTCAAAAGTTAAGCACCAAAACCGACCTTGCCGAAACCCTGGAGTTCTGTCTGGACACAGCACTTGAAAGTACGGGTATGGACTCCGGAGGAATCTATCTCGTTGACGCCGAAACCGGTGGTCTGAAGCTTGCATGTCATAAGGGTCTGTCTGAACAATTCATCAAAACCATTTCCTTCCTCGATAAGGGTACGCCCAACACAAGGCTTGTTATGAAAGGCAAGCCTGTCTACGCTCCTTACCAACCTGAATATGAAGATTTAATGGATGCTGTCAGAGAAAACGAGGGGCTGCGTGCGCTTTCGGTTATACCGATCGTATATGAGGGTAAGGTTATCGCATGTATGAATGTCTCTTCCCGCATCCTGGATGACGTTCCTACTACGGCGCGAAATGTTTTGGAGACTATCGCTGCCCAGATAGGAGGTGTCATTGCTCGTTTGAGAACCGTGGAGGCATTGAAATCATCTGAAAACAAGTATCGTACGTTGTTCGAAAATGCAGAAGACGCCATATTCATCATGGAAGGCGATAGATTCATCGACTGCAACCCGAGAACACTTGAGCTCTACGGATGCAAGCGTAAGGAGATAATCGGCCAGCCGCCGTATAAGTTCTCCCCTCCCGAGCAGCCTGACGGAAGGAATTCCAAGAAGAAGGCACTCGAGAAGATAAATGCAGCACTTGCAGGCGACCCACAACGCTTCTTTTGGAAGCACATACAACTCGACGGAACGCCGTTCGACGCCGAGGTTACGCTCAACTGTCTGGATATCGGCGGCAGAAAATTTCTGCAGGCAATTGTGAGGGATATAACAGACAGGATGCGGGCTGAAGAGGCACTACGTTTATCGGAAGAGAAGTTTGCAAAGGCCTTCCATTCATCACCTAATCTGATGAATCTTACCGATCTTGCAGATATGCGGAGGTTGGACGTAAACGAGGGATTTACTCGAATAACCGGTTACTCACGCGATGAAGCCGTTGGAAAGACACTCGATGAATTCAATATCTTTGTTGATCCCAGAGAGGTAAAAAAGGGCCTGAGGCTTGTAAGGGAAAGGGCAACGGGCGAAACATTCGACGCCAGGATTCGTACCAAATCCGGTGAAGAACGCATCATCAGGTATTCAGGGGACTCCTTTGAAGCAGGCGGTAAGGAACTGGCAATATTCGTAGGTGTGGATATAACCGAGCGTAAAAAGGCTGCTGAGGCTTTAAGGAACTCAGAGCGTGAAAAAGCCGCTATTTTGGGCAGCATGAAAGAACACGTCATATACCACAGTCCGGATTTTAGGATCCTTTGGGCGAACAAGGCCGCTGCTGACTCACTCGGTATGGAACCTGAGGATTTGGTGGGTAAACGCTGCTACCAGTTATGGCCGAAACAAAACGAAATCTGCGAGGACTGTCCTATACTGAAGGCCCTCGAAACCGGTGACGTGCACGAAGTCGAACAGACAACACCCGACGGCAGAATATGGTTCGTCAGGGGGTATCCTGTCAAGGATGAGGAGGGGAATGTCGTTGCAATGGTAGAAACCACTTTGGAGATTACCGAAAGAAAAAGGGCGGAGGAAGCGCTCAAGACAAGTATGCGCAGGAACGAGGCATTACTCCAGGCAATGCCGGACATGATGTTCGTCATGACAAAGGACGGCACGTACGTCGACTTCCAGGCGGACAGGGATGAACACCTGGCCATCCCGCGAGATCAGATAATCGGAAAAAATATTGCGAAAACTGGATTCTCAACTGAAACGGTCAATTCGATTAAAGATAGCATCGATAACGCCTTAAAAACGAAAGAGACACAGACAATAGAGTACGAATTGATGACTCCGGTCGGACTTGGATTCTACGAAGCCAGAATAGTCCCCTTGACAGATAGTGAGGTTCTGGCAACCGTCCGGGACGTCACCGAAAGGGTCATTCAGAGCAAAAAGATTGAACAGGCTAAACAGGAGTGGGAGCGAACATTCGACGCTACATCCGACCTTATCATGATAGTGGATAAAAACCGCCGGATCGTAAGGGCTAATCTCGCTGTGGCCGAGTATGCAGGCCTCGACATGCGGAATCTTCTGGGAAAGGCCTTCTTTGAGGTTTTTCACCTTCCCGCCGAAGACGAAAATTCCTGTACCGAAGACGTATGTATCGAATCCGGTAAAACCCAGCATACCGAACTTACAGACCCGGTAACCGGCAAGGTCTTCCTGATGTCTGTATCTCCTCTCCTCGACGATGAAGGTCAAACCCTCGGCACGGTCGATGTTGCGCGGGATATAACGAAAATAAGATCGATTGAGGCGGCACTGATGCAATCTGAAGCCCAGTTCCGTGGACTCGCCGAAAGTGTCGAAGACATTATTTTCAGTATAGACAATGAAGGCAGATTCAAATATCTCAATCCCGCGGTTAATGAAATACTGGGATTTAAACCAAAGGAATTAGCGGGCAAGGAGGTCACAAAAAGTCCCCTGGAGGACTTCATTGTCTGGGATGCGATTAATAAGGACATGTTCCCGGGACGGGAGCAGATTCCGCTTTTTGAAACCGAGGTTAAAGACTCCGATGGCCGAAAACGAATTCTCGAGGTTTCAGCACGCCGGTTACCGAAACAGATTGTGGGTGTGGCCCGTGACATAACCGAAAGAAAACTGATGGAGCAGCAATTAATCAAGGCTTCAAAGCTGGCTTCTATAGGCGTCCTTGCAAGTGGAATTGCGCACCAGGTTAATAATCCCCTGGCTATAATGGTCCTTTCTGCCACCGCAATCAGGGACCTTCTCACCCAGGAAACAATGGAAACGAAGGAGTTGAGGAATAAGATAACCAAATACATAAATACCCTTGATCGTCAAATACATAGAACACGCAAAGTCGTATCCGGATTACTCTCGTTTACCCAGGAAAAGCAAGCAAAGATAGCACCCGCAGACCTAAAAGATATACTGGCGGATTCTACACAGTTCATCTCCCAGCATCCATCGAATAAAACCCTTACACTCAACGTATCTCATGCACCTGATCTGCCCAAGGTGCTGGTCGATCCGGTAGCTTTAGGTCAGGTGATAGTAAATATCATACAGAATGCCATAGATGCAATGAAGGGTGAAGGCAAGATCTCGATTCAGACTGAAAAATCGAACACCGATTATGCACGCATACTCATCACTGACACCGGTCCCGGGATACCGAAGCAGTTGAAAGAGGATATCTTCGAACCCCTGTTCAGTACAAAAACCGCCGATCGCGGAACCGGTTTAGGACTTCCATTAAGCGTAATGCTGCTCGAACGGTTCGGTGGTCGTATTTACCTTGAAGACAAGTCACCGGCGGGTGCAACCTTCGT
>WJJO01000279.1 GCA_014729665.1 Caldifarciminota bacterium | reverse complement strand
CCTACAATGTGTCCTAGCGCATATACCCTTTTCTCCTGACCGAAGGCCGCGTTGGTTTCAAGGAATGAGTGGCAGGCCGCGATTCCATAATTAGAGTCGGGTTCGTCCGCCCAGAACTGCACAATATCTACAAGTGAGATGGAAACCGTATCTGCAGTCAACTGCACCGAATCCCTTCCGGCTATTGCCGATACCAATTCGGTAAAGATACCGTCGAACGGCCCTTTCAGCCGATAGCAGCATGCATCGTAGTAATCCTCGGGGATAAAGAACGGTTCGTAAACCATACGGAACTCCGCAGAGGTTATATCTACTGTATCGGGCAGGACCTGAATAGGGAATCGAATGTAGGTTCTCCATACCATGCCTGCACCTATCAGGTAATCTGAGGTTGGGACATCGAAGGGCTTGGCAATGCTTGCATCCAGGATCGAAGCCCTGTACTTGGCGTTATCCGCAGAGCTAAACTCTACCGTGTCCCCGTCTTCATCGAAGCCGATAATTTTTGGCTCCTGGGAGGTGTCGGCTTCGTAGGACCCCAGGTAGGCAAAACCATCGTCCTGAGGCAGAAGTATAAATCCGTCATTATAAACATCGAGTAATTCCGGATCGAGTAAAATCTCAATATCATCCCCGTCAGCCGTAAACTCGAATAAAAGCTCGGTGGAATCATAATCCGCTCCCCAATCGGCCCACTCGTGATACTCGTTAGTCATCTTCCACGTGCACCATTCCTCGTCCCAATCTGTAGTTAAAGGATACGCCTTGAAACTTACCGCATCGGAGTTGACGCCTGTGCTTTCATAATGTCTGATGAGAAGCTTGGCCGAGTCCAGGAGCACGATGGAATCCATCTCACCTATAGCCATCAGGATACGAATCTCGGTCAGGGAGTCGCGTCCGCCTATCAGGGTCGGGGCTCCCCCTAATGGAATCTCCTGTGAGTAAATGGCCATTGTGTCGGGTTCCAGGATTATTTCGTTAACCTCCATCTCGCCCCTTTCAAGTTCATCAAATCCAACAGGTCCTTCCTCACATCCCGAAAGTAAAAATACGGCAATGATTACCGAAAACAGAATTGAGTAATTCTTCTTCAACATAACTCCCTATCATTTGAACTCTTCTGCGATGGCATCGACCAAACCCTCTCGGGCAACGAAGCACGCCAGCCGCACCGCGTTCTTGATAGCCCTTGCCGAGGAATGTCCGTGAGATATTATAACAGGCCCCCGAACACCGAGAAGGATAGCACCCCCGGCCTTTTCATAGTTCAAGCCGATTATGAAATCCTTGAAAACCTTCTTGGACAGCCATCCGCGCAGACGGTACTTCTTTCCGGTATTCTTCATGACCGAAAGTACCGCTGCTCCCATCCCTTCCATAGCCTTAAGCATCACGTTCCCGGTGAAACCGTCTGTGACCACAACGTCGGCCTTGCCAGTAAAAACACGGGAACCTTCAACGTTTCCGACGAAATTCAAGGATGAATCGGTCAGCAACTTATATGCCTCCTGAACCATCTGATTACCCTTTTTTTCCTCTTCTCCCACGTTCAAAAGCCCGACACGCGGCTTTTTGATTCCGTCTATTTTCCCAACCATTAATGCCCCCATCAGAGCGTAATCCCTGAGGTGTTCGGGTTTGGAATCTACATTAGCGCCTACGTCAAGGACCACGGTTTGCCCAGAAGGTGTTGGGAAAGGTGTTGCAAGTGCAGGACGGTGAACACCTTGAATACGGCCGAGGCTGAAAAGACTGAACGCGACCACGGCCCCAGTATTGCCCGCACTTACGAAACCGTCGACCTTGCGTTCCTTCAGCATCTTTATCCCGACTGCTATGCTGGAGTCACCCTTGGTTTTGACTACCTCGCTAGGGGCATCACTCATCGAGATAACCTGCTCAACCACGACGGTATCGAGTCTGGGATTTGCTTCTATGATCTTCGTAAACGGTTTTAAACCCTTTTTTGTACCGATGAACACAACCTCAAGATCGGGTTCCCTTTCAAGGGCGACAAGGGCACCCTCCACCTCGGGCGACGGGGCGGATTCGCTACCCATCGCGTCTAGCGCTATCCTCACTTCTTCTTCTGCTCCACCATAATAACTTCTTCATCGCCGTAAAACCCACAGTTAGGACAGACCCGGTGAGGTTGCTTGGGTTCGTGGCAGTGCGGGCAAATCGAAAGCGCCGGTGCTTCAAGCTTCCAATGCGTACGACGTTTCCTTCCGCGTGATTTCGAATGTCGTCTCTTAGGTACTGGCATCTTTTGAAACCTCCTTGAGTTTTAACCCATATGTTAGCGAAAATGCGAGAATTGTCAACACAAGCTTACGCTGTGCGTTACTTCGTGTAATCTATGGAACGTCGGCTGAGTTGCCTTGAGATGTGACGGATTACACGAAACCGGTCAGGCTTTCAACCAACTCGTCAGAAAAAAGTTACTCAAAAGTTAACTAAAGATACCCATCAACTACCCAAAAGGTCCCCAAAAGATGAATAACTTGTTGGCTTCCAGCTAACTGCTTACGGCAGATCCGAAAGACACAACACGATCTCCCTCCTTGGTGGAAGGGGTAATTATCTGACGAGGACCACCTTCTGAGCAGGTGCTGGGCTTACAGCTTCCCGAATGAAGTATACACCGGGTGAGTGTCTCTTACCCCAGGTGATCATTCCAGATGATTGGACGGTGCTTATCTCGTCAACCTTGCGGCCTGTTGCATCGAAGACCGAAAGGGTTAAGGGTGATGCAGGTGACGGGTTTTCGAATTGCAGTTTGATTTGGGGACCGACCGGAGTAAGTACGTCTATGCTTAAAGGATTATCAGAGAAAGACGGGGATTCGTTAACTCCCGGTATCTGTATAAAGCCGTTTTCATTGGCATCTATCAAATAGAACATGTCGTCAGCGGTTCCGACGGAAACGAACCTGCCCTCGGAAGTCTGCCTGACGCAGCAGCTCAAAGTACTCAAATACTTAGTGATTATATCACTCTTCCATTCGATCTCGCCTGAACTGTCCAGTTTCATGAAGTCGAAGCCCATACCTGCTGCTATGTACACGCCGTCAGAGGTCTTATCCACCCAGTAAGGGGTAGGATCAGCAAAGTAAAGGCAGGCATAGTGCTCCTTCATCCACTCAGTTTCACCTGATGAGTCGGTTTTGATTACAACCAGGTTCTTAGAAACCTCGACTCCTTGTTCTCCACCTCCACCACCGATGATGAACCCGCCATCATCGAGTTCTGCTATCGAGGTACCCCAGTAATCGAGGTTCTCTGCCCCGAAGTCATGTTCCCAGATAATCTCGCCGTCGCCGTCAATCTTGAGCCACCACAAGTCTCCGTCCTGACCGGTGTAGGATGTTGCTCCTTTAGTTCCTGCTATGACATAGTTTCCGTCCGACGTGGGTGAGATTGTATAACCTTCGTCGAATTCTTCTGAACCGTGAACATTGGTCCATAAAGTATCGCCTTCCGCGTCGTACTTTGCCACAAGAAGGTCTAATGCCGGGAACCTTCCCCTGCCGGTAACAAGATATCCACCGTCAGGGGTCGCGGTAACCGAGT
>WJJO01000278.1 GCA_014729665.1 Caldifarciminota bacterium | reverse complement strand
TTGCTTTCGTTCGGTTATATCCCTGTACCAGAACGATAAGGAAACCAAATTCCCTTCAGCATTACGTATAGGTGAAATAGTTATACTTACGGGAATAAGCGTTCCACATTTTGTACGTCTTACGGTCTCGTATCCTGATACTCCCTTACCTTTACGACATGAATCCACCCATTCGGGAAACATCCCCTCATCAATGCCTTCATGCCCCGGGAAGGTTCTTCCTATCAATTCATCTGCGCTGTAACCAAACAACTTCTCCACCGCAGGATTTACCGCAAGTGTAATATCTTCCAGATCGGATATTATTATGGGATCGGCGCTGCCCTCAAATAAAGCACGCTGTAGCTCTTCCGATTCCAGCAGGGCATCTTGAGCCCTTCTACGTTCTATTGCCAGGGCTATATTCTCAGAGACTATGCCCATAAGTTCCAAATCCTCCTCGGAGTACTTAGAACGTTCTTCGTAACTCTGTACGACTACGACTCCGATAACCCTGTCATCAATCTTCAAAGGCACACCCAACCAAACTACAGAGGGTACGCCTACCACTTCCACTTCTCCACGTTTCAGGAGTTCATCGTGCTTTTTCTCATCGGCATAAAGAGGTTTACCTGTTCTGCGAACGTAATCGGTAAGGCTTTTTTTTAAATCAATAGGTGTATACGCGGCCTCTTCCTCATCAACCTTCTCTCCGACATCGTAGGGAAATGAATAGGTATCGGTCGCTTCATCGTAAAGAGCCACATAGAAATTCGTAGTATCTATTACCGTTCCCAGTTGATTTCGAACAACATCCAGTAAATCCCCCAGGTTGTCGGAAATACCGACCGCATGGGAGATATTCAAGAGGATACCCTGAACCTTCTGAGTCCTTCTTCGCTCGGTAATATCCCGCGCAACCAATAGCACCCCTGACGGTTTACCACCCTCCATCAGAAGCGATGAACTGACTTCCACAGGGATTAATCTTCCGGACTTAGACAAAAACTCAGTCTCGTATAGGTAAAAACTAAAATCCCCCTCAAGGCGTTTTTTATATCTCTCTTTTAATGACTCCTGTTCATCTGTCGGCAGGAAATCTGCAATATTCTCCTCAAGCGCATCTTCTTCACTATACCCACTCAATTCGAGCCCAGCCTTGTTTACGTATTTTATATCACCTTCCATATTATGTATTAGTATAACTTCCCTGGCTGTTTCCGCCAGGAATCGGTACATCTCCTCGCTTTTTCTTAACTCCTCAGCGGCACGTTTCCGGTCTGTTATATCCATCACCGAACCGTCGAAATACTTAATCCCGCCACCATCATCGTAGACTGCCTGGGCGTCAAGCGATGCCCAGAATACTTTGCCGTCTCTGTGCTTGAGTTTTATCTCAAAACCGGAAACGACTCCATCGGTGCGTATGATATTTATACAGTCTTCTCTTTTATTGATATCTTCATAAACATCCTGGATAGGTACGCGTTTAAATTCTTGAATAGATTGATAGCCAAGCATCCTGAAAAAGGCCGGATTACCCGAAAGAAGATCGCCATCAAGCGTACTTCTGAAAATCCCTACAGGTAGATTATCCTTCAACATCAGGTACCGCCTTTCGGATTCGTTTAAGGCGTCTGAAAGTTGATACTGCTCAATACTTCTGCCGATAATATCGGCTGCAACCTTGGCCAGGTTATACTCGTGACGATCAAAAGGTTTGGGTGAAACGAAGGTTACGGAACCCGTTACCTTGCCCTTGGAATTAGAAAACGGAATACCGAGTAATGATTGTTTCCCCGTACGTTCGGCTATCGGTCCTGCAAAAACGCGTATCGGGCTGTCGGGTTCAACCATTGATTCAAGCATCCCGCGAATGGTCGTTTCAACTACCACCTTATCCGGGACAAAACCGAGATTACATACGGTAGGATGTCCGGTTCTAATAGTCTGGGATATCGGGGAATCATACTCAAGTGGTATCTTCCAGTTCATGAATCGTTTACCTATCAACTTTTCTGCGAATTTCAGAAGCTTCGAATCCACATTATGTTCCCTGATAATCAGGTAACGTTCATCATCATCTATAAGATTTACACTGACGTAGGCGGTAAAAATCTCCGAAAGAAGGCTTACGGCAACCTTAATTGCCTCGTCTATCGATTGACCTGCATAGAATCCTTGAGTTAAATCTGCAAGAATTTTGCTTTCAAGAAGACGTTTTTGCAGTATCTCGGAAGAGGAATTCTGTTGATTTCTATTCATGCCTACTCCATCACCATCATACCCCTACATTTCATACCCAAACATCTAGGTCTCCCTTTTCCGATAATAGATACACTGCAACAAAAGATCTCCTCCAAGTAAGACAGGAAATTTCCTTCTAATTTCGCCACGTCCCCGTTACTTTCTTATCCATTATTATTGTTGAAAGGAAGTATATACAGGTTACATATAAATGTCAAGTTTGATTTGCACTAAAGGATACAAGATTCAGATACTTAATTCTATAAAGTCGGATACAGGATATGTGATTATTCTAAGAAAGCAGGATGAAACACGGAATCGCTATACAAAAATAAGCAACCGATTATTTATGCAGATTTTCCGGATACGAAGTCAGAACTCAATCCTTTAGAGATACCCTTCTGTCCTTACAAATTCTTCCCGAACCCATTCTCGAACTCCAGCAATGTAATCATAGAAAAAAATCCCCGCAACTAACATGAAATATTCAGAAGTAAAATCTAATAAGAGTCAACAGTCGAGGAGTGCATCTAATAGTAT
>WJJO01000277.1 GCA_014729665.1 Caldifarciminota bacterium | reverse complement strand
GTGTCCCACCGATTCGTTATCAGGATTCTTCAACCGGTTGACAGATACGATGGGAGAGGTCTCCGTAAGACCGTACCCCTGGAGCACGGGCAGACCCAAACGTTCCATGAAACTCGATGCCCAGGGTGCAAGAGCGGCGGCACCCGAGATTAAATATCTCACCTTATCCATTCCCATCGCCTGACGTACACTCTTGAACATAGCCTTGGATATACCCTTGGCTATCTTGCCGATATTCATCCCCGCGTTGAAGATAAATCGCTTGAATGCAGATGAGTCCTTTACCTGTCTCTGCACACCCTGAACTATCTTCTCGAAAAGCAAAGGAACCCCAAGCATGATGGTGGCCCCGTTCTTGCTCATGGTATCCAGGATATCCCTCGACTTTAGGCTGGGTGAAAATACGATTCTCGAACCGCAGCACAAGGGGGTAAGGAAACCGGCGGTGGCCTCGAACGAGTGATGAAGAGGCAGGATGGATATGAAGACGTCATCCGGGTCGAAATCCAAAGACTGATACCCTCCGGATATGTTCGAACCTATATTCTTGTGGGTCAGCATTACGCCTTTTGCCTGTCCTGTGGTTCCCGAGGTGTAAAGGATGGCGGCAAGTTTCTCGATGTCTTTAGGGGGTTTAATCGGTTTCATGTCGGTGCCTTCGGTTATCAACGCCTCGTAGGAAAGCCAGCCGCGTGGCGTATTCCCGATTGCAATCTTTTTGAACTTACGATTGATCTCTGATATCGCCTCCGCAACTATCTCGGTATAAGACTCCGTCGATATTACGCCCACCGAATCGGAACTCCTGAGGATGTGTCTTATCTCGGCAACCTTAAGCATCTTATCCAGGGGAACCGCTATGCATCCGGCCCATTGGATGGCGAGATAGCTGGTTTCCCAATCGGGACAGTTCTCGCCGATTAACCCGACCTTATCTTCGGGTGAAAATCCTTGTTTTCTTAAGGAGCGGGCAAGCGATTCAATCCTTTGCAGTAACTCCCTGTAGGTATACTCCTGCCTTACTCCATCCCTTTCCATCAACAAAGCGGGATTGTCAGGATATTTTTCTGCAGCGCTCCTAAACATCCTGGGGATGGTTTCAATCTTCAAGGGTCCGCGTACAGTCGGCACTTCCATTAGCGTCCTCCGTTTGAAGGTATTTATATAAAACCTCTTACAGCCGCAAATCCGGATTGGAAAGAAAAGTTTCACAAACGATATCTGATACCCGGATACGGCGTTGTAAGTATGTTAAATGCATTGGCAGATCAACGCTCGATATAACACCGCAGTTAAGATGTTTCCGAAGAAGCTCCCGAGCGTCATTAAAACAACTGCCTCCGACTATTTCTTTTTGTTTAAAAAATATACACCTGTATCGGCCTTTGTCAAGACCCCAACCTCCCGGTAAGCATATCATCTTTGTTTCACTCGACGGGAAACCGTCAACGCCTTCCTGTTTCCAGCACAACCTACCGCCGGGGAAAAAACTGTAAAGAGTGGGTAACCGCGATAAGACCGGCTGAATCCTGCAGGTCTTGCGGTTATTCTACGTCTTCCTCTACCTCTTTTGCTACCTTGATTTTTGATTGAAGAAGTTTTTTAAGCTCCCGGTCAAACAATTCCATCGGATGATAACCACGAAGCACAACCAGATGATTCATGGCGATAACCTCGCAGATCATAGCCAGGTTACGACCGGGCAATACCGGTATGGTAAGAAGCGGAATCTTGACCCCGAGGATATTACGTGAATCCCTTTCCAGCCCCAAGCGATCGATCATCATCCCTTTTTCCCAACGTTTGAGCTCTACTATACACTCTACCCTTTTTTGGAGTCTAATTGCTCTTATTCCGAAGATGGAGTAGAGATTTATGATCCCCAACCCCCGTATTTCCATGTGATGTTGGAACGCGGGACGCCGTTCTGCCCCTTCCCCCATCAGAAGGGTTCGTCTCCTTTGTACCTTAATCAGATCGTCCGCGACTAAACGGTGCCCCCTCTCTACAAGGTCTAAAGCGGTCTCACTTTTTCCGATGCCCGAATCGCCTGTAATCAGTAGACCTATGCCGTAGACATCAACAAGATCGCCGTGTACGTAGGTTTCCGGAGCAAGGGCTAGTTCGAGATGATCTGAAACGAGGTGAATGAAATCATTGGTGGTAAGGCGGGAAACCAGAAGAGGTATCCCCGCCTTATCCATTTCCTCTCTGAGTTCTGCAGGAGGTTTTGCATTATTTGTTACGACAAAACATGGTGGTCTTAATCCTGTTACTCTTGTAACAGCGAGTCTTCTAGCGGAAGGATCAAAGGTTTTTAAGAAAGCCATTTCGGTGTTTCCCAAAACCTGCAATCGGTCTGAAGGGAAATCCCCGGTAAAACCGGCCAGAGCTAGACCGGGACGATGAATATCCATCGATGATATCTTGCATCTTTTTAAGCCTTGTCCGCCGGACAGCAATTCCAGTTTCAATTCCTGCCCGCGCTCGGTAAACAGTTCTCTGACGGAGATAGTTTTCGGCTTTTTTGCCGAGGTCCGGCTCATCCCCTCTATCCTACAGACCCTTAGCTTCCTGGACGGATGTCTTCGGGGAACGACGGGGTTTCACCTTTGCCCTGTGTTTACCCTCGAATCGTTCCATCTGGCGAACCAACTTGTCGGTAAGATCATGTACCGCCTTCTCAAAGTTTTCCGCCTTTACACGAGTCGTTACTTTGTCGTGTTTAAGATGAAGGATCCCCTCGGCCCACGCAAAGTTATTCTCAGGATACAGTATCAGTTCGGAATCGACTATATGAGCGGCGTATCGATTCAACTTTTTCATCTTCTTCTCTATGTAGGATTTTAATTTAGGAGTAATCTCGGTATGTCGTCCGGTGAGCCTAATACTCATATTGGACCTCCTTTATGTCTTAGCATGTAAGATTAGTGAGTAAAAAGCCGATGTCAAGGTCATAGAGGGTAATTGAAGGTGGAAAAAATACAACTTCAAATAAGAATAGTGAATCGTAGATAGTCTTCTGCTCGATAGCCTATCATTAAATCTTAAGACACAAAATATCAATTTAATTAACCTTTCATGTTCACCACTTTCTGAAATCTGTTGCTATTGACAAGTAATTGAAATAAGATATCATTCCTATCAGACTCGCAAGTAAGAATCATTCAGCCGGCAAGGAGAAAACATGATTAGCTATGGAATGGATTTAACGATTAATAATGTCGGAGTTACATGCCTGAATGTAAAAGAATGGAAAACTGAGTACAATAACGCATACCTGGGAGCCGCTTAATGGTCTTCAAACCGACGAACTATACCCTTAAATGTGTTCTTTGCGGTAAAGAGTATCACGAAGATCATCACAGACTGAGCTGTGATGAAGACCACATCCCTGCATTTCTCCGAGCTTGCTACGAAAAGAGTCAACTTCAACTCCGGAAAGATGCCCAGGGTATGTTCCGATTCGGCGACTGGTTACCACTGAGAAAACCTATCGCAAATACCGGATACCCGATCGCTTATAAGAGCGATGGATTAGCCCAAAAACTGGGTCTTAAAGAGCTGTGGATTACCTTTTCAGGCTACTGGCCCGAACGCGGCGCAGACATGCGAACCTGCACCTTCAAGGAACTCGAGGCCCCCCCGGTGCTGTCCAGATT
>WJJO01000276.1 GCA_014729665.1 Caldifarciminota bacterium | reverse complement strand
TGCCGCAACCATCCATTTCCTGGAAAAGGCTTCGGACGAGTTCTACGCAGAACTTGATAAAATTCAGGATGCGTCGGGTAAAATAAAGCTCTTCTTGAAGTATATAGAGGAGCTGCCCGGCCCGGCAAATGTCTACGGCAGAGAATATGACACCAATAAACACCTCAGGTTTAACTGGCTAGTACACCCCCTGCATCATGAGCTGCAGCTTTTCCAGATCGAACTTGTCGAAAGGTTCGTTATCGAAGGGATTGCCTCAGGTGAGTTCAAAACAGGCAACTCCCGCGCGTATGCGCATGCCATAGTAATAAACACACAAGCCATACACCGCTTCAGGTCAATTAATTTCGAACATCCCGGCACATATCCCACGCCTATCCACGAGTTTGTTGCAAGCATCCTGCTGAACGGTATCTCGAAATAAAAAGACCGGCAGCAAGCCGGTCTTGATAAATCCAGATAATGTGTTTGGCGATAAAGTCTATCTCTTGAACACCTCTTTCAGGGTATCAGCCAGTATCGACAGCGCGGTATCGGCCTCTTCCCTGGTCACGAGAAGCGCAGGTATGAACCTTATCCCGCAGCCGCCGCACGGAAGGATAATCAGACCGCGCATGAACGCCTGGCGTATCACCGCGTTTCTCTTCTCGGGCCAGGATTCCTTCGATTCCTTTGACCGGGTGATATCGACTGCCAGCATCAAACCCCTGCCGCGCGGGTTGGCCACGTGTTCCCAGCGTTCGGCAAGGTCTTCGAGCTTTCCCTTGAGATACGCCCCTACCTTTGCGGCGTTATCGACGAGACCGCTCTCCAGTTCATTAATCGTTGCGAGTGCAGCCGCGCACGACACGGGATTTCCGCCAAAGGTTGATGCATGGGCCCCGGGTTGCCAGTCCATCACCGAAGAAGATGCAACGGTCGCACCCAGGGGCATACCGGATGCGATCCCCTTGGCTATGGTCACGATATCGGGAAGCACGCCGTCCTCGTGTTCTATAGCGAACATCTTGCCTGTCCTTCCCATGCCTGCCTGTATCTCGTCGTCTATAAAGAGGATTCCGTGCTTCGAGAGGAGTTCACGCAGTGCCTTCATGTATCCCTGAGGGGGTACGTTGTACCCGCCTTCGCCCTGGATAGGCTCTACAAAGAATCCTGCAACCTCTTCGGGATCGACCTCGCGCTTGAAGACTACATCCTCGACGTACTTAAGGCACGCGAAGTCGCAGCCGGGGTAGGTTTCGTTGAACACGCATCGGTAGCAGTCCGGATAAGGAACGTGAATCACCTGGGGTACGAGAGGTGCAAAGTGTTCGCGCTGTACCGCCTTGGAGGATGTCAATGAAAGGGCACCGAAGGTTCTGCCGTGGAACGCACCATAATACGCAAGCCAGTACGGCCTGCGGGTGTGATACCGTGCAAGCTTCATCCCCGCTTCAACTGCCTCTGCACCTGAGTTGGAAAAGAAGACTCTTTTATTCGGTGAACCGGGAACGATCTCTGCCAGCTTTTCGGCCAGGTTAACCTGGGGCGGGTAGTAGAAATCCGTACCCGACATGTGCATGAGTTTGCCGGCTTGTTCGCGAATGGCTTCAACGACCCTGGGGTGACAGTGACCGGTCGCACATACCGCGATCCCGGCGGCAAAATCCAGGAACTTATTTCCGTCGACATCCCACACCCATACCCCTTCCCCGCGCTCCACAGCGGCGGAATAAAGGCCGTCACGGGTATAGGATGGAGAGATGTACTTCTTGTCTCTTTTTACAAGGGCCTCGAACTCGGGTCCCGGGAGTTTGCGAATCTCTGGTTTAGGCATTGGGCCTCCGATCTTTTGCACTGCCTGTAATTTGATGAGCAAAACCCTATCGATCACAAAGGTGATACTTGTCAGCGAGCGGGATTTATCAACCTCGTTTCAGGATTCTACATATTAAACCCATCGCGTCAAGGATAATCAGTCTGTGCGCGGGGAGATAGTTAGGACCACCTCCCTTATGATTCAACACAGAGGGCACCTGAGCTGTGGACGTAGTTCTCAGTGAAGGAAGGCGACGAAGTTGCCTCCGGAATGCACAGAGGACACATAGCGAAATTGACCTATCCAAGTAAGCTGAGTGTATTCCGGACTTAACCTAGTTAAGCATTCCAGCAAATCTGCGTGAATCTGCGTCATCTGTGGATAGGAAACCCCTCTGTGATCTCTGTATTTCAATGTATCTCGGCCCATCCTGGTAACGATGTATTGACCATGAACAATTTCGCTTCCAATTCCTGTCATAACTCGTATAATCACTTCATGGAGCTATGCAAATGAGGAAAAGAACAGATACGGGGATCATCTTTGCCCTCGTCTTCGCAGCCTGCATGTTGCCTGCATCCGGCCAGGCCTTTACCTCGGGAAGCCCGTTCTTTGCCTTCGGCTGGCACGGCAGGATAACGTCCGAAGCCCTTTCCGATCTCGGATTCTCACATAAGGCGATAAACCAGATAAAAAGGGGTAACCGCAAACAGGACTGGGACATTACCCCGATTCGAATCCTGGACGCTAAACGCCACTTCTGCAGGGACCGCAACCAATCCCACCACGACGCCTTCGAACGCAACAAGGATTATCTCGAACAGGAACGCTCGCGAACGATTGAACTTCTCGTCGATGCCAATCCCGGATACTGGAAGGCACGAAGGGTGTTCGGATGGTGCCTTCATACTACCCAGGACGCATTCAGCC